>JBGSOI010000042.1:0-19420 GCA_041739215.1 Akkermansiaceae bacterium | reverse complement strand
AATCGGTGGTGGAGCGCGATGTGCCGGTCATCATGGGCACGCTCACCATCGCGGCATTGCTGATGCTCGTGGGCAACATCATTTCGGACCTCGCGGTGGCGCTGGTCGATCCGCGCATCAAATTCGACTAACACCATGCGGGCGATCGGATTTTTTCTAGCAGTAACAGGGGCGCTCGCGATCGTCGGCGAGCTGCGCAACATCGCCTTCCCGACGGCCAGGTGGTTCTTTGAAAGCAGCCGCCAGGTGCCGTGGCTGCACACGGGTGACGGGCCCGGGCTTTTCCCATGGTTCGGCTGGCTGTGCGCGGTTCTGTTGATCGTCGCGGGGGTGGCGATGATGATCCGCACGTGGATCGGCGGCCCGCGGAATCCCATGACGGAACGGAAAATCCGGCGCTTCCGTGAGATCAAGCGCGGCTACTATTCGCTGCTGATCCTGCTGGGGCTGATAGGTCTCGCCGCGCTCGATCAGGTCGTCGTCGGCAAGCGCGCGCTCGCGGTCGAGCAGCACGGCCAGTGGCGGTTCCCCGCCTTCCGCGCCGGGGGGGATTTGAAGAACAAGGATTTCGGGATCACGGGTGAGTTCGAGGAAGCACCGGCCGACTACCGTGAGTTGAGGCGGATCTCCAAAGCCACGGGCAAAGGCCGCGTGATCATGCCGCTCATTCCTTTCGATCCCACTGGTGACACCCTGCCACCGCGCTCGCGGACGTTGGAGATGCGCGATGGGAAATACCACGAGGCTAACAACCGGAAACCCCACTTCGGACTGGTCGCGAAATATTATGACGTCGAGCAGTCCCGGATCCATCTGCGCTACACCATGCGCCGCGGCTTGATGAGCGGTCCCGCCGACGGCTGGGATGAGAAAGGCCGTCCGGTTTACAGTGCCGACTATCGCGATGGCGTTCTGGTCAGCGAGAAATACAACGGCGCGGGCACCAAGGAGGATTTCCTGGCCATGAAAAGCAGCGACCGGCGGGCAGTGAAATACCATCCCGCGCCGCCGCTGCCGGAGACGGGCAACTGGCTTGGCACCACCTCGCAAGGCTACGACGTGGTGGCCTATCTGTTCGGCGGATTGCAGGTGAATATCAAAGCCGCGCTCATCACCATCCCGATCGTCTATCTGATCGGCATCACGCTCGGCCTGCTGATGGGTTACTTCGGCGGCTGGTTCGACATCGTCGTCAGCCGGATCATCGAGATTTTTGCCAACATGCCGTTCCTGTTCATCGTGATCATCCTTTCCAGCTCGGTTCCTGAAAACTTCAAGGGCCTGCCGATAATCCTGTCCATCATCGTAATTTTCAGTTGGCTCAACATCGCGATGCTGATGCGCACCGCCGCCTATCGCGACAAAGCCCGCGACTACATTTCCGCGGCCCGCGTGTTAGGCGCGGGCACAACGCGGATCGTGCTCCGCCACCTGCTTCCCAACACCATCGCCATCATCGTCACGCTGGTGCCATTCTCGGTATCCGCGCTCGTGTTCTCGCTAACAGCCCTCGATTACCTCGGCTTCGGCCTGCCGCCGGAATACGCGAGCTGGGGGCGCCTGCTGAATGACGGCCTCTCCAACCTCTCCGCGCCATGGCTCGTCACCTCGACCTTCGTCGTGCTGGTCGGCCTGTTGACTCTGATCACGTTTGTCGGCGAGGCCGTGCGCGAAGCCTTCGATCCGAAAAAATTCACCTATTACCGCTGATGCAACGCACCCTTCGAATGCTTGCTCTCCTCGCTACCGGGCTTTGCCTGGTGGTGGCAACGGGCTGCCGCCAGGAAACGGCCGAGGTCAAACGCGGCCTCGGTTTCGAAGAGTTCGTGCCCGTTTACAACCGCCACATCGCCGGCTTTGTCCGGGAGCAAGCGGAGACCGTCCGCAAGGAAATGGCGGAAAACGAAGCCGCGCTAACAACCGCCACCGCCGAGGCGCGGGCACCGCTGGAGATCCGCGCGGCCTCGCTCAAGCGCGAGGCGGAGAAATGGGCGTTCCGGGCGTCGTTAGGCGATTATTTCAAAACGGCCGACCCATCGCAGATCCCGACGGATCTCGTTTGGGAAAACGGCATGGACCAGCCCGAGATCGGCGATCCCGCTGCCAAAAAGGGCGGCGTCCTGCGGCGTCACCTGCTTCACCTCAGCTTCCCGCCGACCATCCGCCCCTTCGGTCCTAACACAAACAACGGCTTCCGGGGCGATCTCTACGACAACATCGAACTGCCGCTGGTCGCCCTCCATCCCGCGACGATGAAGGAGATTCCCGGACTCGCCAGCGAGTGGGCGGTCATGCCCGACCGGCGCACGGTTTTCCTGAGGATCGATCCCGCCGCCACCTACTCGGACGGCGTGCCGGTCAAGGCGCGCGACTTCCTCATCTCGGTCTATCTGCGCGTTTCCGACAATGTCGTGAATCCCTTCACCAAGGAATTTTTCCGCGACACCTACGCCCAGATGACCACCTACGGGGACAGCGTGCTGTCCATCACGCTGCCCGAGCCGACCATCTTCCCGGCCGCCTCCGCCGGGGCCTTTCCGCCATCGCCGCCGCATTTCTACGCGGACTATGGGCCGGACTACGCGGAACGCTACCAGTGGCTGTTTCCCCCGACCACCGGAGCCTACGAGCTCAAGCCGGAAGACCTGATCAAAGGCGTTTCCATCACCCAGAGCCGCGTCAAAAACTGGTGGGCGAAGGACCGCAAGTACTACAAGTATCGTTTCAATCCCGACAAGCTGGCGCACGTGTTGATCCGCGACGAGTCGAAAGCCTTCGAGCTATTCCGCGCCGGTGAGCTCGACACCTATCTCATCATCAATCCTGACATGTGGTACGAGAAATCCGAGATCCCGCCGGTCTATGACGGCTACGTCGAAAGGACGACTTTCTACAATCAATATCCGCGGATTCCCCGCGGCCTCTATCTGAATGTCACCAAGCCGCCACTGAACGATCTCAACGTCCGCACCGGCATCCAGCATGCCATGAACTTTCAGAAGGTCATCGATGTCATGTTCCGCGGCGACTACTCGCGGCTGGACTCGTTCAACCAGGGCTTCGGGATTTTCAGCGATCCGTCGATCCGCGCGCGGCCGTATTCCATCGAAGCCGCGCGCGCCGCCTTCCGCGCGGCCGGCTACACCACGGAAGGCCGCGACGGCATCCTGACGAAACCCGATGGCACGCGGCTCTCGGTATCCGTTACCTATCAGGCAATCCCGCTGTTGGACCGCATTTTCGCGATCCTCCGGGAGGACGCGCTGGCCTGCGGCTTCGAGCTCAGGCTGGACGGCCTGGAGGGCACGGTTTTCTACAAGAAGATCATGCAGAAGCAGCATGAAATGCAGTTCTCCGCGTGGAACGCGACCCCGCCGGTGCCCGAGTTTTTCCAGTTCCTGCACTCGTCCGGCGCTTTCGACGACAAGGGAAATCCAAAGCCGCAGACTAACAACTTCTTCGTCTGGGCTCGGCCGGATACCGACATTCTGGTGGATAAAGTGAGAAATGCCCGGACCGCTGAGGAGCTCCGCGAGGGCGCATGGCAGTTGCAAAACATCATCCATGACGAAGCCATTTTCGTGCCCTCCTACGCGGTCGAGTTCAACCGGGTCGCCTCCTGGCGGTGGGTCCGCTGGCCGGACTCGCCCAACACCCGGTTCAGTCCGCCGGTGGTTTACGAACCCCACGAGGGATACAGTTTCTGGATCGACGAGGACATTCGCAAGGAAACGCTCGCCGCCCGGCGCGAAGGCAGAACCTTTCCCGAGGTGAACCGGGTCGTCGACGCTTACCGCCAGAAACCCGACTCATCACCGACGCCCCCATGACCGACGAGCCGGAAAACATCCTGGAGGTGGACAAGCTCATCACCTCGTTCGAAACCGACCGCGGCCTGCTGCGCGCGGTCGATCACGTGTCGTTCACGGTGCCCGCCGGCAAGACCGTGGGCATCGTCGGCGAGTCGGGCTGTGGCAAGAGCGTCACCGCCATGTCGATCATCCGCCTGCTGCCCCAGCCGTCCGGAAAAATCCTTGGCGGCCATGTTTATTTCAAGGGCCACGACCTCGTTAGAGCCAGCGACAAGGAGATCCACCGCATCCGCGGCGGCGAGATCGGCGTGATTTTCCAGGAACCCATGGCCGCGCTCAACCCGGTCCACCGCATCGGCCGCCAGGTTTCCGAAGTGTTCCGGATCCACAAGAAACTCTCAAAAAAAGACGCATGGGACGCCGCGACGGAAATGTTGGAACTCGTCCGCATCCCCGCGCCGGAGCAACGGATGATGGACTATCCGCACCATCTATCAGGCGGGATGCGCCAGCGCGTGGTCATCGCCATGGCCCTCGCCTGCCGGCCGGCGCTGCTCATCGCCGACGAGCCGACCACCGCGCTCGACGTGACCGTGCAGGCGCAGATTCTCGACCTGATGGGCCGCCTCCAGTCGGAGATGGGCATGTCCACCATCCTGATCACCCACGACCTCGGCGTGATCGCGGAAACCTGCGACGAAGTGGTCGTGATGTATGCCGGCCGCGTCGTCGAGCGCGCGAGCGCGGAGGAGTTGTTTTCAAACCCGCTCCATGCCTACACCAAGGGTCTGCTGCATTCGATTCCGACGCTTGAAACCCCCTCGAAATCCGTCCTCAACACCATCCCCGGCATGGTCGCCCCGCTTGCGGATCTATCACACGGCTGCCGCTTCTGCCAACGCATGGGCCGCACCTCCGCCATCACCCGCGAGCGGCCGAAGTTCGCCGAAGTGTCGCCCGGGCACTGGGTGGAAATGTGTCCTGAATGCACCTCGAACATCGAACATTGAACGTCCAACATTGAACATCGAATGAAAGAGAACCAGAAACCAACCTATGATCTGGAAGAGCGGCTTTTGGATTTCGGGGCTGCAATCATCACTCTCACCCGCAAGTTGAACGGCGACTATGCCGAGCGGCACGTTGGGAATCAGCTTCTTAGGTCCGGCACCGCGCCATTGTCTCATCATGGTGAAGCGCAAGCCGCGGAATCTCCCGCCGATTTCATCCACAAGATGCGGATCGCGCTTAAGGAACTCCGCGAAACCGAGCGTTGGCTTAAACTCATCGCCCGGGCCAAGCTGCTTCCAACCAACCCCGATCTTCCCCATCTCCTCGACGAAACCGACCAACTCATCCGCATCTTCGTCACCAGCATCGCCACCGCCGAAAAACGCCGTAAGTAACTCTTCATTCTCTTCACTTCGAAGTTCGATGTTGAACGTTCGATGTTCGATGTTCCCTCTTATGCCTCCTCTTCTATCAGTCACCGATCTCCGCGTCCACTTCCCCGTGCGCGGCGGCGTACTGCTGCGCCAGACCGGTGCGGTCCGTGCGGTGGACGGCGTTTCGCTGGACATCGCGCCCGGCGAGACGCTCGGTCTGGTGGGCGAATCCGGCTGCGGGAAGTCCACGCTCGGCAAGGCGATCGTTAGATTGCTGAAGCCGACGACCGGGCACATCCATTTCGAGAAAACCGACATCACCAACGCGAGCCAGAGTTCCCTCCGCCCGTTGCGCCGGGATTTCCAGATGATCTTCCAGGATCCCGCCGAGTCGCTCGATCCGCGGATGAGCGTGCGCGCGATCATCGAGGAGCCGTTCGTCATCCACCGCATCGGCACCCGCGCCGAACGCCTGCAATGGGTGAACGGCCTGCTGGATCGCGTCGGCCTGCCGGCGTCCGCCGCCGAGCGATATTCGTTCGAGTTTTCCGGCGGCCAGCGCCAGCGCATCGGCATCGCCCGCGCGCTCGCCCTGAAGCCGAAGCTCATCGTCTGCGACGAGCCCGTCTCCGCGCTCGATGTCTCGGTGCAATCGCAGATCCTCAACCTGCTCGTCGAGCTGCAGCGGGATTTCGGCCTGTCCTATCTGTTCATTGCTCACGATCTATCAGTCGTGAAGCACGTCAGCGACCGGGTGGCCGTGATGTACCTCGGGAAAATCGTCGAGCTCGCCACCGCCGGGGCGATCTATCAGGATCCACGCCACGCCTACACCAAGGCTCTGCTGTCCGCCATTCCCTCGCACGACCCGAAGGTGAAGCGGCAAAAAATCCTGTTGGAAGGCGACGTCCCATCGCCCATCGACCCGCCGCCCGGCAGCGCCTTCGGCCACCGGATGAACCACCCGCGCTACGGGGAAACCATCGGTGCCGACCTCTCGCTGCGGGAAATTTCCCCCGGCCATTGGGTAGCCGCCGATCCCTGCTGCGTCTCGGATGAGGATTGGGAAAAGCTGCGACCGCAGCCCTGAGTGCGGGACGCTCTTCACGGAGCGCGGGATTCATCCCGCCCGCGAAGCGAGAAGTCCATGAGACGCCGAAGAGCTCCGCGCCACATGGAGCAGAGCTTCCACCCGCCGCGGCGGCAGCAGTGCGTGCAGCACTCCGGGCAGGACTCTCCGCGCTTGCAGTCGGGGAAATCCCCCGCGAGACTCCGCCCATGTTCACGCCGAAGTGGAAAAAGGAAGCGCTGCACCTGGTCAAAGGCGCCAAGAAGTTCGTCGACTACAAACGCGACCTGCTGAAGCCCGAGCGCGTGGCCGAGATCGAATCCCGCCGCGCGGATCTGCTGGCGGCGATCAAGTCCAAGGACCTTTCCAAGGTGGCCGAGGCGTCCAAACAAATCCGCGCGGTCTGTGAGAACTCCCTGCCGCACGAGAAGCCGCTCGGCTGGTTGGAGGAAAACGTTGAGGTCATGTTCGTCGCCATCGTCATCGCGCTCGGCCTGCGCGCCTACTATCTGCAACCGTTCCGGATTCCGACGGGATCGATGCAGCCGACCCTCAATGGCATCATCGGCACGCCCACAAAAAGAGCCGACTGGCCCAGCCTGCCGGTCCGGCTGTGGGAAAAGGCCATGCGTGGCCGGACCTACGTCCACGTGGTGAATGACCGGGATCGCCACATCGCCATCACTCCGAAAGGCGGGTTGAACATCCAGGACACGCAGTTCTTGCACTTTTTCAGTCGCTCGGAGATTCGCTTTTCGGACTCTCCGCCGCTCCGGCTGCCGGCTCCCACCAATCCGTCGTCCGAGATCGGGCTTGCCAGCGCCATCAACCACGCCGTTAGAAATGGCGGACTGATCCCCAAGGGCATGGTGATTGCCGAGGGCACGATCGATTCGGGCGATCTCGTGCTGGTGGACAAGGTTTCCTATCACTTCCGCAAGCCGAAGCGCGGCGAGGTTTTTGTGTTCAACACCATCGGCATCGAGGGCATCCTGAAACGCAGTGGTGATCAGGGAGCCGGTTCCCACTACATCAAGCGCCTGACCGGCGTCCCCGGGGACACGCTTTCCATCCAGTCGCCCAACCTCCTAATCGATGGGAAAATCGCGCAGGAACCCGGCATCCAGCGGGTGATCCAAGGCAAGGGTGCCTTTCAGATCAATCCCACCGGTTACGTTCTCGCCAGCCCGAAGGAAGGTCTGCACAACGGCAGAAAGCTGCCACAATATCTGGCCAAGGAGGGTGACTCTCTAACGCTTGCCAGCACCTCCGTGCGCCCGGGCATGCGGGAATATGCCGCCCTCGGCGACAACACAAACAACTCGCTGGACTCCCGCTACTGGGGCCCGGTGAAGGAGTTCAACCTTGTCGGTCCCGCGCTGTTCTCACTGTGGCCGATCACCACAGGACACTGGGGCTTCATCCGTTGATGCCGTGTCGACCGCCTCGGAAATCACCCGCAAGGCGAAGTCGAATCTGGCGTTCGCCCTCAAGATCCTGCCCCGCGAACGGCGCGAGGAGATGGTGGTTTTCTACGCCTTCTGCCGGACGATGGACGATCTGGCGGACGATCCCGGGGTGGCCATGGAACAACGCGCTGGAGCGTTGGATGCATGGCAAAAAGGCATCACCGCAGGCTTCGAAGCACCCGATGAGTTCCAGCAGGAAGTCATCGCCCTGCGCGACCGCCGGCGGATTCCCAATGAGTTGCTGGTCGCGATCATCGACGGTTGCCGGATGGATCTGCAGCCACAGCGGTTCGGAACATGGGACGATCTATCAGCCTACATCTGGAAAGTCGCTTGCGCGGTGGGGCTGGTCTCCATCCGGATTTTCGGCTGCACCGATCCCGGGTCGGGGCGCTACGCGGTGGCGCTGGGGCACGCGTTGCAGCTAACCAACATCCTGCGCGACATCAGTGAAGACCTGGCTAACGGGCGGATCTATCTGCCACTGGAGGATCTTGCCCGTTTCCAATATACCGAGCGGGATCTCATCGACCGGGTGCACGACGAACGTTTCCTGGCGCTGATGGACCACGTGGCCGCGCGGGCGGAAGCCTTTTTTCACGAAGCGGACGAAACGCTTCCGGCCGCCGACCGCGGAGCGCTGGTGCCGGCCCGGATCATGGGGGAGATCTATCACCTGCTGCTGGGGAAGATGCGCGCGGACGGGTTCCGGATTTTCGAAAAACGCTATCGGATATCCAAGGCCCGCAAACTGGCGATTCTTTCCAAGCATCTGATTGCGCGATCCCGTTGAGTCGGATAGGGTTCCGAAGAATCAAATCCCACGCCCATGACGAAACTCCAGCTCCTGATCGCCGCCGCAAGCCTTGCCGGGTTGTCCTCGTGCATTCCACCCGAACCCCCGCCGCCGCGTTTCCGGCCCAATCCCCCGTATGCCCCCGAGCCGATGGACCCCTACGGAGCCCAACCCGACGTCTCGCCGCCACCACCTCCGCGGCCGGAACCCCCGCCACCCACCGCTACCGGCGGTTATCCAACGGCCACCGCCACGGACAACCCGGATCAGGTCATCAGTCCCTACGAGCCTTACAACGTCATCGACATTTCCGACCCCCGCATCGAGTCGGGCAAGCTCGCGCGGGATCCGTCCAACAAAAAGATTTTCCGGGTGCCCTAACGCGATCGCGTGAGATTTCCCCGTTGTTCACCATCAGCCGGGTTGATAGGAAGTTCCGCGTATCAGGAATCACCCCCATGAAAACACTACTAACAGCAATCGTCATCTCCTGCGGAGCCCTGTTCCCCGTTCACCACGCCGAAGCAGCACCAGCCAGCAAGCGCTTCGGCGGATTCGCCTCTGGGCAGACCTTCACCTTGAAGATCAAATCCATTATCTCAACGAGGGCCGAGGGAATCAAGATCGTTAAGAACGCCCCGATCGCGAAGCCGATCCCCAATTTCAAGAAAGGCACCAAGGTCAAGTTCACCATCGGCCCGAAAGGCCAGTTGAAGGGCCCGGGCTTCAATATCACGTTCATACCGTCCCCGGCGACATCCGCACCGAACGACTACTCAAACACCTCCAAAGATCCGTTCAAGCTCACCAGTGTGGGCAAAGTGGAGAAAAACTCGAAACTCAAGCCCACCCGCGCAATCCTTTCGTTCCACATCAACAAGCTTTCTGGAAGCACTCTGAGCATCCACGATGTGCTTTACACACTGGAATAAGCAGCCGGCTGATCATTCAACCAACCCCAAAGGAGAGCCTCGCGCTCTCCTTTGTCATTTTCCGAAGAAGGCCTCGTGGAACACCTCCCCGGTCAGCGCGTTGCCGGCCGGTGTCGGGTGGCTGCCGTCATCCATGAATAGCTCGCCGCCGCGGCCCGCCGAGACCTCACGCTCCCAGGCATCGCCGACCGGCACCACCACCAGCCCGCCCGCATCACGGGCCGCTGCCTGATAGCCGTCGCGCAGACGGACCGTCATCGCGTGGAAGTCATCGTGGCGGACCTTGGGGTCGCCATCGCGGCGGCCCCATGTCTGATAGAGCACGGGGATCGCCCCGTCACGGCGGACCTCGGTCACGAGTTGCCGCAGCGGCGGAAACATCGCCGCCGCCCGCTTCTTTGCGGGCATCGCCGGTATCTCGCTTTGTTCCTGGATGACCACGACGTCCCATCGACCTTCGCGGATCTTCTTCAAAGTCGCCTCGCTCGCGGCATGGCGCTCCAGCGTCCAACCGCCATAGGTCGAGTGGCCGACGCGCACCTTTTTCCCGTCCGCGGCGGCGAGTTTGGAAAACGCCCGCGGCACTCCGAAGCTATAACTGTTACCCACGAAGCAGACCGCGAGCTCCGGCGAGGCTTGGACCCGCCCGGCCAGTTCCTGCCGCGGATCGCCCGTGGCGGGAGGCAGCGAGCTTTGGTTAGAACAGGCGGAGTGTCCGAACCAACCGAGGATGCAACTGAGTTTCACGAGGCGGCGGGCGATGGATTTCACGCTCTTGGATGGGCGGTGTCGTAGGCCTGCTTGAGGCGCTCCTTGGTCACGTGGGTGTAAATCTGCGTGGTGGAAAGCGACGCGTGGCCGAGCAAGGCCTGCACGCTGCGAAGGTCGGCCCCGGCGTCCAACAGATGGGTGGCGAAGCTGTGGCGGAGTTTGTGCGGGCTGATCGCGAAGGGGATGCTGCTGCGCTTCAGATATTTTTTGAGCAACTGATCCACCGCCTGCTGGGTGATCCGGCGCTGGCGGGTGCTGAGAAACAGCGGTCCGGAAGTGACCGCCGCTTGCTGGCGGTAGCGCTGGATGGCCGCAAGCGCCGGCCCACCGACCGGGACGATGCGCTCCTTCGAGCCCTTGCCGGTGACCCGCACGGATTCGCCGATGAAATCGACATGCTTTACGTCGAGCGCCAGCAGCTCGGAAATCCGCAGCCCGCAGGAGTAGAACAACTCGAGGATCGCCGCATCGCGGGCGGGCAGCCACGGCGGCGATTTCTTGTCAGGCTCGCCCCGCAGCGGCATCCCTAGCAGCTCGTCGATCTGCGAGATCGATAGAACGACAGGCAGCCCGCGCTCGGGTTTGGGCAGCAACACCTCGGCCACCGGACTGCTCGCCATCCCCCGCCGAAGCACCAGGAATTTGTAGAACGACCGCAGCGCGGCGAAACGCAGGCGGATGGTCGCGCGCTTGAAGCCCTGCTTCATCAGCGCGAACAGATAGTCGCGGAAATCATCCCCCTCCGCCTCGCGCCAGCCGGTGAACTTCTCACCGCGCCATTTCTGATAAGCGGCGAGCGCGTCGCGGTAATTCGCCAAAGTCCGGGGAGAAGCGCTTTTCTCGGTGGCCTGGAAATCAAAGAAGGCGATCTCGTCGCAGTCGGTCATCGGTGGGAGGTTAGCGGGGGCAGGCTTGAGCGCCAAGTGAATTGAAAAGCCAGAACCAGAACCCATCCGGGGGCTTGATCTTCCGCCCGGCGCAGTTCATATTCCGGCTATGTTGGCAATGGTGCCAACTTCCCGAATGTCATCTAGTGACCGGGGTCTAAACCATGGAGCTTCTGCGGCAATCATTTTCTAAGGAACGAATCGACCTCTACGATAAGATTGAATTGCGGAACGTGACCTCGAACACGGACGCAAATCCAGAACTTCAGCGAGAAATCCATTCAACAAATCATTTGATTTGAATGCACGAGAACTAACCCCGTTCAAGAAGCGAAAAAATGAGTAGAGGAAAGCGAACGCAAAAGTGGAAATCCGGTGACCTGTTTTCCATCCCTTTGAAAGATGGTAGTAAATTGCTAGGCCAAATAATTGCTCCAGAGCCTTCAGCGATGAATAGCGTCAGCTGTGCTTTATTTGATCAAAGATTCCAGGAGGGATTTTTAGGCGTAGTGGATCTCGATAAGCTGATCGCTACGTGTCTCGTTACTCCAGGATCGCTTGACTCTGGCATGGGGGAAGTAATTGGTAATGCCAAAGTAGAAATTGCGAGGCGGGATTTTCCGTTTGAGAGTTTAAGGTCACAGTATTTCATTGGGGCTAAAATCTATGGAGCAAAAATAGTTGGGGAATTTGCCAATGCATTTTGTGCTTTATGCCCGTGGGATGACTGGGCTGATCCCAAAGAGCTTGATAAGCTACTCATTTCACCGGCCAAGAAGCCATGCAATCTGGTCTATAAGGGCGAGCTTTGATATTTCTCGTATGACATGCAGGGGGACATTGCTCATCCTGCTACGGGGCAGGCTTTTTGTGCACCAAGCGAATTGAAAAGCCCTGCGGGAAGAACTCCGGCAGGGCTTGTTGAAAACTCCAGGGAAAGTGGATCAACGCCCGCGGAGCGTATTGAAGCGGCCATTGAGCCTGGCGACACCTTGGTTTACCGCGCTGCGAACGGACGCCCACGAAGTGGTTGCGGACGCCTCGCGCTTCTTTCCGATCCGGTGATCGACGTTCGCCAGCAGTCGCTCTCCGGTCACGGAATCGAGGATCTCACCTTCGAACGAGACCTTCGAAATGAACGCCGCGACCTCGGCGGAACCGATGTTGCCGGTGAGGGTCGCACGGGCACCCGGGTGAACGGTGGTTACCGGTGTGCCGGGCTTCTGGTCCTCGATCACGTCGGTTAGGGCGGTGCGAACCCGCAGCGTTGTCGGGCCGGGCACGCTGACAACCTTCAGCTCACCCACGACCTGGGCGCGCAGCGCGTCACCGAGATAGGCGGCGAGCTGGTCCTTCACTTGCGGGCTGATTCCGGGTGTCGCGACGATGGTGGTCACGGGATCGATAATCACGCTGTCGTATTTCTTCAGGTCGACGCCGGGCTTCACAAAGGCGGAAACGGCGTCGGCCGTGCCATAGCCGCCGTCCAACTGCTTGTAGTTGGATAGGAATCCGGATGGAGATTTGCCTCCGGTGGCGCACGAGGAAAGCGCGAGGGCGGCGCCAGCGGTGGCCAACAGGCCAAGTCGAGTGATGGTGGTCATGGGATGGATGGTTGGGGTTCAACCGGCTAGCGGTCAGCAGGCGGTCTCGCGAAGTTTTCTGTCATGCAATCGGTCCGAGGTCAAGGTTCCCCCGCTAGGGAAACGAGCCGTCATCACTCCCGGCGCAAGACCTGCGACAAGCGCGTGAAGTGCCTTTCATCAAAGCCCATCGCCTGCTTCAGCATGAAATCGCGTTCGACGAGATTGGAGATCCGCGCCGCGCGGGAGCGGGAATCGCGGTCGATCAAACCGCGCAACCGGACATACCAGGCGCCGACGGGCACTGGGAAATCGCTGCCGTGAAGGAAGCGTTCCTGCAGGTTGCAATCGAGAATCCGCGACAGCGCGGCGCTTCTCACCGGCGTGTTCAAGGCGCTGGTATCGGCATAGAGATTCGGGAACTCAGCCATCATTTTCACGAGGTCGTCGAAATAATCCTGGTCCCATAAACTGCTGCGGCTCGCGGCATGGGCGGCGATGACCTTCACCCCGATCTTCAACGGTCGCCGCAGGAAACGCGGGTCCTGATAGAGCTTGTTCGCCACCGGCACGGTCATCTCGCCGCCGGTGTGGGCCAGCAACGGCAACCCCGCAGCGGCCATTTTCTCCCAGAACGCATCGTGGGCCGGAGCGGAACAATTCACTCCGTGGCAGTTCGGCAACAGCTTCAGCGCCCGCGCGCCGAGGCCGAGGCAGCGGTCGAGTTCATCCAGCGCATCGCGGCGGGCGGGATGGATCGACACGGCGGGAAGAAACAGCGGATGCTCCCTGCACACGGAAAACAGATGGTCGTTAGGCACGTGGAACGAGCCGAAATCACGCTTGCTGCCGTCATCGTTGTAAACCTCGTCCTGCGCCAATAACAGCACCTGGTCGAGCGAGGATTCCCTCACAAAGCCGGCCAGGCGCTCCACGTAGATCGTGTCGAAATCATCGTGTTTGAAGCCGACGGGCATGCCGATCATCCGGCACATCAGGTGGCCCATCATCGAATGCCAGCCGGTCATTTTGATCCAACAGCCGCTGCCGCGCCTGCCGTTGCCGACGAGGTGGACGTGGCAATCGAGCTTCAGTTCCGCTGGCGATTTCCCCGGTTTCACCCGCGGAGAATGGCTTGGCCGGCGCGTGGCACAAGGCAGAAGATGACCGTTTCCGAACTTCAGGGTTTCAGAACCGGACAGATCCACCCATGCTCCGGCCCACGATGCACATCCTCGGGAAGAACCTGCTCATTCTCGCCTCGGCCGGGTCGGGGAAAACCTTCCAGTTAGGCAACCGGGTGATCGGCCTGGTCGCCAAGGGGGTGGCTCCGGAAAAAATCGTGGCTCTGACGTTCACCCGCAAGGCCGCCGGGGAATTCGCGGACTCGGTGCTGACAAAGCTGGCGTCTGCCGCGAGCGAGGCAACGGCGGCTGATAGACTGCGGGGCGAGCTGGAGCTGCCGGACGCGGATTTCGCGGAGTCGCTGGAACGGGTGGTGCGCGCCCTGCCGCGACTCACGCTCGGAACGATGGACAGCTTTTTCGCGCGGGTGGTGCGCGGCTTCCAATATGAGCTCGGACTAACAGGCGGAAAGTTCGATCTGTTGGAAGGCCCGCGGGCTGTTGCGGCGGCCGACGAAATCCTCGCAACGATTCTGGGAGAAACGCTGGAGGACGAAGGCGGCGACGATTTCCTGCACGCGTTCCGCCGGGCGACCATCGGCAAGGAAGAGCAAAAGGTGATGGAGGGATTGCGCGGTTTCGTGACCAGCTGGCAAGGCCGCTATCGCGCCTTACACGGCTTGGAATGGGGGCCGGCCCCTCTGGCAGGTGTGCGGCTGGAAGAGTGGGAAGAGCACAAGCACGTGCTGGTCGCCAAGATCCTGCGCGGTCTCGACGGCCTCGAATACACGGATAAAAGACAGCGGGCCTCTTTGGAGAAGGTGATTCAAACGTTGGAAAATCATTCGATCGGCAGTGGCAGCCTCGGCGGTGCGTCCGGCATGCTGGAAAACGTGATGGTCGCAGCCGCCCGTGCGGACGGTCCTCTAACCGTGAAGCATTACAAGGAGTTCCTCATCGGAGGACCGGCGGGCGACGCGCTGCGTGATCTGGTCGTCCTGGCAGCCCGCTGCGAGCTGGCGGCCGCCCTTCACCGGACCCGCGCGGTGCGCGAGGTGATCTCGGTTTACGACTCGCGCTGTGAGAACCAACTGCGCCGCCGCGGGCTGCTAGGATTCGACGACGTGAAAGTCCTGATGGGTGAGTGGGTCCGCGGCGAGGACGCCCGGCTGAGGCGCGAGGCGGTGGACTTCCGGCTCGACGCGCGTTACGAGCACTGGCTGCTGGACGAGTTCCAGGACACCAGCCGTTCCGACTGGATGGGCCTGCAACCGCTCATCGACGAGGCCGCGGGGGAGGGCGAAGGGACGATGTTCATCGTCGGCGACCGCAAACAGGCGATCTATGCCTGGCGCGGCGGCGAGGTGGGATTGTTCGACGAAGTGATCCGGCGTTACACCGGATGGGGGCTGGAAACCGCGCCGATGTCCGAGTCCTGGCGGTCCTGCCCCGAGGTCCTCGCGCTGGTGAACCAGGTCTGCGGCGACACCGCGACGCTGCGGGAATTTTTCGGCGAAGCCGCGGCCAAGTGGGACTGGCAGGAACATTTTTCCGCGGCACCGCTAACAGGATCAAACAAGCGCGGGGAAGCCCGGGTGGAAGTGGTGGCAGGAAAATGGGAGGAACGGCTGGAGCGGCTCGGCGGATTGCTAACAGAGCTGGGAATTGGCGAGCGGGCGATGACCTGCGGCGTGCTGGTGCGCCAGAACTCCAAGGTGCGTGAGGTGGCGGATGACCTGCGGACGAAGGGCTTCGACGTGATCGAGGAAGGCCGCCGCGAACCGGCGAAGGACAATCCGGTGGGCATCGCGCTCGGGCATTTGCTCAAGTGGCTGGCGAATCCGGCGGATGCGTTCGCCAAGGAAGTCGTGGAGATGTCGCCGCTCGCCGGCACCTTGCGGGCGAGGTTCGGCGAACACTGGCAGCAGGTCTGGGAGGGATTGTTAGGAGTGGCGGCGGATGCGGGTTTCGCAGGCATGATCGAGGAAGTCGTCGAGCCGTGCTGGGCGCAGTGGTCGGATTTCGGCCGCCGCCGCGCGGGCGATGTGATGACGGCGCTCGCCAACCTGGATGCGCAAGGCGGAGCCACGCCGCGGGAAGCGGCGGAGTGGATCGAGCGGCTGGAGGTTTCCCAAAGCCCGGGCATCGCGGCGGTCCAGGTGATGACGATCCACAAGGCAAAAGGCCTCGGCTTCGATGTGGTGGTGTTGCCGGATGTGCCTAACGACAAGATCCCTTCGGCGCAGTATTTCGACGTCGCGGAGGGCGATGGCTGGATCACCGAGACGCCGCCGAAGTGGGCGCGCGACCTGATTCCGGAAATGCGCGAGGCGGAAGCAGCTTGGGCGGCGAGCCAGCGCTACGAAGCGTTCTGCATGCTCTACGTCGCCCTGACACGCTCGAAACGCGGGCTGTGTGTCTTGCTGGAGCCGCCGTCCGCCTCGCAGGACGCGTACAAGGCGTCGCTGGCGAACTGGCTGGCGACCTCGGTTTCTTCAAACGGCCAACCCGGCACGGTCTATCAGTCGGGATCCCCGGACTGGGTGGCTGCCATTCCCCGCTCCAGCCGCGCGAAGGACACCGCCGCGCTCCCGTTGTTAGCCAGTGGTGTGGCCCGCCGCGAGCGGACGACTCCGAGCGCCGCGAAAAAAAAGGCTGGTACCGCCGTGACCCATTCGGCGAGCGGGATGAAGTTCGGCAGCGAGGTCCACGCGGCGTTCGAACAAGTGGGCTGGGTGGATGAAACCCAGCCAGCTTTCCCGACCGGTGACGGCAGCAACGTAGTGGCGGAGTTGTTGGAGATCCCGGCGGTGCGCAAGCTGTTCGAACGCAACGGCCGGTCGATCGAGCTCTTCCGCGAGCAACTGATAGACGCGATCGTCGACGGCCAGTGGCTGAGCGGAGTGATGGACCGGTTGCATCTCCACCGCGATGAATCAGGCATGGTGACCCGCGTCGAGATCATCGATTTCAAAACCGACGCGCTCGATGCACTGGACAAGCTTGCCGATCGCTACACCGCCCAGATGACCGCCTATCGTGAGGTGATGGCCCGGGCCTATCCGAATGCGGAGATCGAATGCGTTCTGCTATCCACGCGTTGTCGCGACTGGGTGGCTTTGTGATCGAAAAAAATCCGGCGTCCCTGCGGACGCCGGATGGTGAAGTTTTCGGATGCTTCGGAACGATCAATCGTCGTCTTCAATTTTAACGCTACAGACTTTTCTCGTGCCGAGGATCGCCCCGCCGCCCGGAGAACTCAAGGTGATGGTGAATTTCCGGATGCCTTCTACCGTGGAATTGGGGGTGATTGGAATCGAGATTGTTTCCTCCAGATCATTGTTGGCGAACGTAAGTGTCCCGGACTGTCCGGTGAAGTCGGTGGCGGGCGCGGTTCCGGGTGCGGTCGCATATTGAACCGTGACTTTGCCTTTGCTGAACCCATACCTTGAAACAAGCACATTGACGGTTCCGTTCGACTCCCCAACCGGCACCAACTGGGTGACGAATTGGATCTCCGGAGCGCGGTTGATGGCAAGCTTTGCTCCACTCTTGAACAGAATCGTACCAAGCGGCCCCGGCTTGGTGGAAGTGAAACTGACTTTATCAACTTTGAAATAGACCTGACCATTGGCCAAAGTTCCGCCCAGCAGCTTGGCGGAAATGGTGACTTTTCCATAGTTGGGGATGACCCTTGTACCGGAGATCGTTTTATCAATGACCTTGATCGGCAATTTTCCGCTTGGATTGGCATAGGTCCCGGCAAGGGCCGATCCACTGCCTGGCTTGATTAGATTTAAAAAGCTAACAATCGAGATCGGCTTGGGGGTCAGAGCGGCGAGTGCGCCGGTGCCGACGCAGGTTCCCTGCACCTTGAAGGCGTAGGCCTTGGCGGGTGTCAGCCGGAACGCTCCGCTGTTGATGTTGATGGTTTTACCCTTTCCGAATTCCTCGCCTGCAAGGCTCAGGTTGACAGAAGGCGAGGCAATCACGCCCGCCACACCAAGACCGAAGGCCGCGATGACGAGAGTGCCGAGCCGGGCAAAGCCGGAATAGCTGTTAATGATGGTTCTCATGAAATTCAGTGGTAATTGGAAATGAGAGATGCGGTTCTATCCAACGGGTTCATTCAAGTGTTGATGGGCTATCGAGGAGGCGGCGGGTCTCCAGGATCAGAGGATGTGAAAACCGGGGTATTGCAACCGATCCGCCATCCCATCCTTCTTCAGGAGACTCTTCACGCTTATGCATCCCCTCATATCGCGTCAATCAATTTTCAACGGTCCTCACCTGTCGTCGGATTTTTTCTACTGCGCGTTTCGTGGGTTTTTCCGCCCCAATCCGCGCATCGGATTGCCAAGCACGCGATTGCACGCTCAAATGATTCCGCCATGAGCACATCAGTTCAATCCACTCACCCCGCCTTGCAAAAATGGGTCGCCAATATGACCGCCCTCTGCACCCCCGACACCGTCGAATGGTGCGACGGCTCGCAAGCCGAATGGGACCGCCTCTCATCACTCCTGGTGGAAAAGGGAACTTTTACCCGCCTCAACCCCGCCATCCGGCCTAACTCATTTCTCGCGCGTTCGACGCCATCCGACGTCGCCCGGGTCGAGGACCGGACTTTCATCTGCTCGAAGCGTCCCGACCAGGCCGGTCCCACCAACCACTGGGCGGATCCCGCCGAGATGCGCGTCAAACTGAATGAGAAATTCTCAGGATCCATGAAAGGCCGGACGATGTATGTCATCCCGTTCTGCATGGGTCCGTTAGATTCGCCGCTTGCCAAGATCGGCGTGGAAGTGACTGACAGTCCATACGTGGTGCTCAGCATGAAGATCATGTGCCACATGGGTGCCCATGTGCTCAAGCGGCTGGAGGACGAGGCCACCGGCGCGACTCCCAAGAAACGCGACGGCCACGGCTATTTCATCCCCTGCCTCCACTCCGTCGGCGCGCCACTGGAGCCGGGCCAGGCCGACACCACCTGGCCCTGCAACGATGACAAATACATCGTCCACTTTCCGGAAACCCGCGAGATCATGTCCTATGGATCCGGTTACGGTGGCAATGCGTTGTTAGGTAAAAAATGCCTGGCCCTGCGCATCGCCTCCAACATCGCCCACGAGCACCAATGGATGGCCGAGCACATGCTCATCGTCGGCATTCACGCGCCGAACGGCGCCAAGACTTATCTAACCGCGGCCTTCCCTTCCGCCTGCGGCAAGACCACTCTGGCGATGCTGATCCCCCCGAAATCCTACCTGGATGCCGGCTGGAAGACCTCCATCGTCGGTGACGACATCGCCTGGCTGTGGCCGCACAAGGATGGCAAGCTCCACGCGATCAATCCAGAAACCGGCTTCTTCGGCGTGGCTCCCGGCACCGCCTACGAGACGAATCCCATCGCGATGGAGTCGATGAAGGCCAACACGATCTTCACCAACGTCGCCCTAACCGACGACGGAGACGTCTGGTGGGAAGGCATGACCCAGGACAAGCCCGCGCACCTCATCGACTGGACGGGCCAGGAATGGACGCCGGATTGCGGCCGCACCGCCGCCCACGCGAACGCCCGCTTCGCCGCGC
>JBGSOI010000016.1:0-18227 GCA_041739215.1 Akkermansiaceae bacterium | reverse complement strand
ACACGCAGCGCCCGGCGCAGGGAAATTTCCCCGGAGTCCGCCATTTGCTGACCGGTGAGGATTTTCAGCAGCGAGGTCTTCCCGCAGCCGTTGCGGCCGACCATGCCGGTTTTCTCGCCGGCGGATACGGCGAGGGTGACGACGTCGAGCAGCGTTTGGTAACCGTAGGTCAGGCGGATTTCGTTGGCAGAGAGGAGTGCGGACATGAAGCGGCGCGCTTGTTGCCTATCCGGGGCCAAACGTCCATCGCGGATGCGATTTTCCGAGTCAGGCCTGGAATTCGCTTTTCCGGACGGTGGCCGGGAGTTGCCGGGAATCGCAGTTCAGGCCGAGGGAATCGAGCTCGGAGTAGATCTTGCGCAGCCAGACTTTGACGCGCTGGCGGTCGAGAAGGCCGAGCAGTTGGTGGCCGTCCTCGGCCGCGTTGATCGCTGCCCAGAAGCTGGAATTCGAGTGGTCCACCTGGCGCATCGAGCCTTCGTGGAGTTTTGGAAGTTCGAGGAACTTCGCGCCCAGTTCCTGCGCACGGAGTTTTTGTGGCGAAGCGTGGAAGGCGTCGAAACGTGCGCCGCGGCCGTGATTCAGGACGATCACGTAGCGCACTTCGGTTTTGAAATCATCGAGCAGGCGACCAAGCATTTCCAACGAGTCGCGACCGTCGTCGAGAATGTGCCAGCAGTTCACCATCACCCCGGCTTCGCGGAAAAGTTCCATCACACCGGTGTCATCCATCCACCCGCGCAGCGAGGTGCTGCTCTGGGCGGCGAGATCCACCACGACTTGAGTGTTTCGTCCCTGCAGGGCGGCTTCCGCGAGGCGGTCGAGGCTTTGGAAATCCTCCAGTCCCACATGTTCCGCGAAATCCTCGTAAAAACGCATGAACGAGCCGTGCGAACGATCTGAGTCGAAGCCCTTGAGGGGAATGTTCCGGTCGATGCAATACTGGGCGAACACCCGCGACATCACGGATTTGCCCACTCCGCCTTTTTCTCCGCCGATCAAATGCACTTGGTTCATCGGCGGGGACTTAGCACGTTCGCCCCCGCTGTCAAAGCGCGATGTGCCGCAATCAATAGTCCGCCACCGGGCTCGTCGCCTGGCTTGTCTCGATTTCTGGCACCGCAGCGGCCAGTGCTGCGAGCGAGTCAAAGGTCTTCGCCCACTTGTTCTCGGACCAGAGGAGCGGCCCATGAAGTTTGCGCCGGAAGCGTTCCAACCGCTCGCGTGCCTCCTCGGTCATCCAGTGCGGGAGCTCCGCGATGGCCCGCGCGGCGACCTCCGCGGTGTCGGTGCGGTGGCAGATCAACGCGAGGTCATTGCCGGCCTCGATGGCGAGTTTCACATCCTGTCCGCGGCCGTAGCGGTTCGTGATCGCACCCATGTCCAGATCGTCGGTCAGCACCAGATGCCGGTCGAACCCGAGCTGGTCTCGCAGAAATCTCCGGATGATGCGCGGCGAGAGCGACGCGGGAAAATCCGGATCGATGTTAGGAAATTCCACGTGAGCCAGCATGATCGCGTCCAGCTCCGGCATCAACGCGGTGTAAGGAATCACGTCCTCGCGCAGCAGTTCCTCCAGCGTGGCGGGCGACGACGGAAGGTCGTGGTGCGGGTCGGACTGCGCCCGGCCACAGGCGGGAAAATGTTTCCCACAACTCGCGACCGAGCGTTTTCTCAGCCAGCGGTTCCATTGCCCTGCGTAGTCGATCACACGCTGCGGATCGCGCCCCCAACAACGGCCGCGCAGGGCGTTCTGGCTCTCCGGAAAATGATCGAGATCCAGCACCGGGGCGAAATTCAGGTTGCAACCTAGCAGCCGCAGCAAGTCCCCGGTGAATGCCCCCGCTTCCGCGATTTTCACCATGTCCTTGTGGGCAGCGAGCGCCGGAGCCGAGGGCGCGACCGGCGCGATCTCCCTCGTCCGCGTCACCCGCCCGCCTTCCTGGTCGATCCCAATGATCGGCGTGTCCGACGACAAGTCACGGAGGTCGTCCGTCAGCTTCCGCGTCTGCACGGCGGAGACAATGTTCCGCGTGAAAAGAATGTAACCCGCCGGCTGTAGCTTGCGAAAAAGCGCCGCCTCTTCCGAACCAAGGTCCGGACCGGCGATCCCAAGCACGAGTAGCGAACCATCCATCATGGGCAGGAAAAAAACACCGCCAGCGGGATTTGTCGACTCCCGGAGTGTGGTTTCTTCCGACTCCGACCTATCAGTTTTAAGTTTGCAACACAGGTTCGCCGGACTTATGACTGCCCGGGATGGCAGCGCACACCCATTACATCCTGATCGATTTCGAGAATGTTCAGCCGAAGTCCCTTGAAGCGCTTGGGAAAGGCCATTGTAAAATTCTGATGTTCGTGGGTGCCAGCCAGACCAAGTTGCCATTCGACACGGTGAGTTCGATCCAGCAATTGGGAACCCACGCAGAATATGTCAAAATTTCCGGGAACGGCCCGAATGCCTTGGATTTTCACATTGCTTTCTATATCGGCCATCTGGCGGCGACGGAACCGAACGCCGAATTCCTGATCATCTCGAAGGACACCGGGTTCGACCCCTTGATCCAGCATCTGAAATCGAAAAAAATCAAAGTGTCACGCTCCAAGCTTATTCCCGGAATCACTCCCGTGAAAGCGTTGGATGCCAAAAGCCCCACGGAGAGATTCGACATCCTGATCGCAAAGCTGCACAAGCTCGAATCTTCCAAGCCCCGCACCGTAAAAACCCTTTCAAGCACGATCTCCACGTTGTTCCTCAAGCAGATATCCGATGATGACGTCGCCACACTCGTGCAAATGCTTGAGAGCAGACACATCATTTCAGTGATGGCAAACAAGGTTTCCTACAACCCCCTCGAATCCAGCTAGAACGTGATTTCTGCGACTCAGATGGATCAACCCAGACCCGCACTTGCCGAACCGCCCCCCGACTGACAGATTCCCCGCATTGGAAACCACTTGGAAAAACGATCTGCCCGAAGGCTTCGACCCGATGACGGCCAAGGAACTCCGCCAAAGCCTGCGGCGTGGCAGTTTCGTCTATCCGTTTCTCGCTATCCAGCTGTTCGCGGTGGTGGCGATGGCCGTGGAATTCAATCTCGGCCACGCGACGGAGAGCAACGAATATACCGGCATGCTCAATCTCTGGCTGCTGGGGACGTCCGGTCCGTTCTGGATGGTCGTCTCCGCCATCTGCCTGGTCATCATGCCCTTGGGCGGGCTGATCCTCATGGGACAGGAACTTGAGGAGGGAAACCACGAACTGCTCCTGCTCACCAAGCTCGACCGGTGGAAGGTCGTCTTCGGAAAATTCATCACCTTGTGGGGACTGTGCGCGCTGACCTTCGTTTCCCTGCTGCCCTACGTGGTCGTGCGCTACATGGTGGGCGGCATCGAGTGGTGGCACGAGGCCGCCTGTGCTGCGACGGTGCTCGGCGGCTCTGCCATGCTCTGCGCCGGGTCGATCGGAGCATCCGCGTTCAAGCGCACGGCTGCTAGAATCGCGATGCTGGCTCTCTTTCTCGCCTCGATGGCGCTCGGTTGTGCCGCCCCGCTGTTTGGGATCGGCGCGCAATCGGGCGGCTGCGGCTGGCTCTATCACATCACGGCGCTCGCGGCGGTGGTTGCTTTCACCCTTGTCGGGCTCGCGCTGGCCCGCTCGCGTTTGCGGTTGGCGGTCATGGCCTACGAAATGAACCCGAGCGCCATGATCATCGGGCTGATGGTTTTCGCTCCGTTTGTCATCGGGCTGACCACCGCAATCACCCTCGGCTGGGCTGGAGGGCTGGGCCTGATCGGGCTGGCAGTCGTGGCGGTCAAAATGGATGTAACGCCTAAGGCCTCGAATAAAAAGCCTCCTCCGCTCCCCGAAATCCCGCCGGTCGAGTCTTAGGAAACGGCCCGCTTCGATCGGGTCGCACTTTCCTTCTCCTCCAGCTTTTTCCGCTTTGGCAGAAACGGCGTCACCAGCGACGCCTCGAAATCGAACACTTCGGAGAAATCCTCTTTTTTATCCGAGTCCTGCTTGCCGAACACCTGTTCTTCAATGAGGTGGAACACCATGTCGCCGACATCCTGGCACTTCCGGATGCTCCACTCGGTCATCAGCGTGGAAGCCATTGGACCGAATTGTTCGAGCGCGAAATCCCGGCAACCGGCGAGCAATTCCGGCCCACTCACGTGGCGGGCCTGGCCACCGTTCGATTCGGCGATCCGCTTCAAGGTGAAGTCCAGCGCGTCTTTCAGGAAAAAATAGGCGTGCGGATCAAAACGTTTATCTCGCTTGAGAATGGAGACGACGGATTGTTCGAATTGCACGGCTTGCATGTCCGGAAAGTTGCAAAAATCGGAATGGGTGTCAAAGCGCTTTAAAATTTCGTTGCCGGAGCGTGAAAGACGCAGTGCCGTCGTCGACCGTATAGGCGGGCAGCTTTTCACCCCACCCCGTCCGGCCAATCCATGCTTTCTAAAGCCTTCAGTCGTCTCGTTTTCCTCTTCGCCGTCGGCACCGCCGCAGCGCAAGACGCCACGATGACCGGTGAGGCGATCTACACGAAACACTGTGCCTCGTGCCACGGCGACAACGGTCAGGGCGTGCCCGATGAATATGAAGACCCGCTTCACGGCGAACGCTCGCTCGCTTCGCTCAGCCGCTACATCGACAAATACATGCCCGAAGAGAACCCGGATTTGCTGTCCGCCGAGGAATCGGCGCGGGTCGCGGAATACATCATGGGAGCGTTCTATTCCCAACAAGCGCGGGCGCAATCCCAGCCTTCACAAAAGCGGGCGTTTGCCCGCCTGACCAACCGCCAGTTCCAGGAATCCATCGCGGATCTGATCGGCAGCTTCGGAGAAACCATCCCGCCGGGCGAAGGCACCGGATTGAAAGCAAAGTATTACCAGTCCGATGGAATGGATAAAAAGTCGAAACTCGCGTTCGAGCGGGAAGACGCCAAACTGGATTTCAGTTTCGAAACGAACTCTCCGGGCGACGGAATCTCGCCGGAACAGTTTTCAATCGCCTGGGACGGCTCGCTGCTCGCTCCGGCGACCGGCTGGTACGAATTCCGGATCAGCACTCCGAACGGAGCACGGCTCTATCTGAACGGCGAACTCCGCAAAGGCGACAACAACACCCGCGACGACGGCGGAGGAAAACGCCAACCCGCCTTCATCGACGCCTGGGTCAGCTCCGGCGATGAAACCCGCGAAACCACCGCGCGAATGTTTCTGCTAGGCGGGCGCAGTTATCCACTGCGTTTCGACTATTTCAAGTTCAAGGAAAAGCGCGGAATGATCCGCCTGGAATGGAAACAACCCCGCGGTCAGTGGCAGGTGCTGGCCGCCCCATTCATTTCGCCGACACCGGCAGCTCACGTCACCGTGATTTCCACCGCCTTCCCGCCGGACGACGCAAGCGAGGGCTATGAACGCGGCACCGGCGTTTCGAAGGTCTGGTATGAAGCCATCACGGCGGCGGCGATCAATGCTTCGAACCAGGTCATCGCCCGCCTGCCGAGGCTCAGCCGCGTGAAGGAAGATGATGCTAACCGACTGGAACGCTTGAAGGAATTCGTCGCAAACCTCGCAACCCGGGCCTTCCGCCGACCGCTCGACGCCGATCTGCGCAACCGGTATGTCGACTCGGTTTTCACCGCGGGCATCGATCCCGAGCAGGCGGTCAAGCGCGCCGTCATCCTGATCCTGCAATCGCCGCGTTTCCTCTATCCGGAATTCGCCGGGAAGCCGGACGACCACACCGTCGCCACCCGCCTCGCGCTCGGTGCGTGGGATTCCATCCCTGACAAAATTCTGCGCGAAGCCGCCGCCGCGGGAAGACTCAAGACCGAGCAGCAAGTCGCGGAACAATCCCGGCGCATGATGGCCGATCCACGGGCGAAAGCCAAACTCGCCGGCTTCTTCGATCGCTGGCTGAAACTCGACGTGGAAGGGGACCTACAAAAAGACGCCGCCCGTTTTCCCGGTTTCGACGATGCCGTCGTTGCCGATCTGCGGCGCTCGCTCGAACTTTTCGTCGAGCGTGTAGTCTGGAGCGACACATCCGATTACCGCCAGCTGATGGAGGCGGACTATCTGTTATTCAACGAACGGCTCGCGAAGTTTTACAACACCCCCTTGCCCGACGGCGAGGGCTTCCGGGAAGTGAGACTCGATTCCACCCAGCGTGCCGGAGTCGTCACCCATCCCTATCTGCTGGCACGGCTTGCCCATCACCACGAAACCGCGCCCATCCTCCGCGGCGTGTTCATCACGCGCAACGTGTTGGGCGGCATCCTCAAGCCGCCGCCCGAAGCGATCTCGTTTCTGGACGGCCATTTCGACGGGGAAATGACCACCCGCGAAAAAGTCGTGCAGATGACGAAGAACACCTCGTGTATGACCTGCCATGAAACGATCAATCCGCTCGGATTCTCACTGGAGCATTTCGATGCCGTCGGCCGCTTCCGCCTGACCGACAACTCGCTGCCGGTCAACCCGGAGTCGGACTTCGAAAACTTCGACGGCGGCACCGTCCGCCTGCGCGGCCCACGGGATCTGGCGGCCCAGGCGGTTGGTTCCGTCAGCGCCCGCCGGGGATTCGTGCGGCAGATGTTCCAGGCAATCATCAAACAGAACCCGCGCGCCTATGGTCCGGGCACGCTTCTCAAGCTTGAGAAAAAGTTCACCGCCTCCGGCTATCACATCCGTGGGTTGCTCGTCGAAATCAACACGCTCGCCGCCCTCGAAGGCGTCATCCCATCCGAACCATGAACCTCAGCACCCGCCGCCAGTTTCTCCGCCAGTTAGGCCTGTCCGCCGCCGCGCTGCCATTTCTACCCGCCCTTCCGTCGCTGGCACAAGGCGCTTCAAACGGAAAACCGCAGCGGATCATCTTCATGTTCACGCCTAACGGCACCATCCCGCCGGAGTTCTGGCCGGACCAGACCGGGCCGGACTTCCAGCTCAAGCGCATCCTCGGGCCATTGGAACCATTCAAGAACCGCCTGATGACGCTCAAAGGCATCTGCAACAAGATCCGCGGCGACGGCGACGGGCACATGCGCGGCATGAGCTGTCTTCTCACCGCCGACGAGCTTCTCCCCGGAAACATCCAGGGCGGCAGCGACAAACCCGCCGGCTGGGCGCGCAACATTTCCATCGACCAGGAAATCCGCAACTTCCTCCAGGCGCGGCCGGAAACCGCCACCCGCTTCGGCTCGCTCGAACTCGGCGTCGCCGTTCCTAACCGCGCCGACCCTTGGACCCGCGAATCCTACGCCGGAGCCAACCAACCGCTGGCCCCGTCGAGCGATCCTTACGCATCGTTCGAAAAACTTTACGGCCAGATGAAGGATCGCGAAAACGTCGGCAGCGTGCTCGACGAAGTCCGCGAGGATTTGCATACCATCGCCGCTCATGTCGATCGCGAGGAAAAGGAATTGCTCGACCAGCACGCCACCTTTGTCCGCGAGATGGAGCAGAGCCTGCAAAGCGCCGAGACCACAAATCTCATGTTCCCACCGCCGCAGTTCGAGGCCGGCGTCGCGCTGGACAACGACGGCATCCCGAAAATCAGCACGATGCAGGCGGATTTGTTAGTCAGCGCCTTCGCCAACGGCATGGCCCGCGTCGCCACGCTGCAATACACCAACAGCGTCGGCCAGGCCCGCATGCGCTGGCTCGACATCCACGAGGATCATCACGGACTTTCCCATGAGCCGGACAATAACGGCGAGGCCCAGGAAAAACTCGTGAAGATCAACATCTGGCTCTGCGAACAAATCGCCTACCTCGCCCGCAAACTCGATTCCATCCCCGAGCCCGGTGGCCACGGCACGCTGCTCGACAACACCACCATCGTCTGGACCAACGAACTCGGCAAAGGCAACAGCCACTCCCTCGATAACATCCCGTTCGTCCTCGTCGGTGGCGGGCTCGGCTTCAAGACCGGCCAGTCGCTGAAATTCGACAATGTCACCCACAACCGGCTGTGGCTCTCCATCGCCCACGGCTTCGGCCACCACATCCCGACCTTCGGTCACAAGGAATTCAGCGAAGGCGGGGCGTTGGTGTTGGGGTAAGGGTGAGGGCGGCATTTAGCAGTCAGGAGTGGTAAATTCGGAGGCTAACCGTACAAATAAGCATGCTCCGTATGGCGCGGAGCCATCTAACAAACCGCTGGCTCCAGCCGGCAAGTTTTTGATAGGATTCCCCGCCTATTCACGAAGGTCGATTTTCAATCACGCCGACTGAAGTCAGCGCTCCTTCCCTCCGAGGCATGTTCAAGACGTTGTCTCAAGAATCCGGGACAGGCCCTTTAGTCCCTCGGAAGTCAGAAAACGGCTTGTTGGATAAAGGAGCCCAGCGTGCGACGGTGTGTCGGGATCAAGGCTGGGTGGCCGGCATCGTTGCGCTGACCGGTAGCCGCCAAACGCGGAGGCCAATAAATAAAATTGGAGGCCACGCTGGCACTGATGTGGGCGACCTCTCAACACCCAATTTTCGTTGATTTGAGATTCAGATTGGAAGACTTTTGCCAAGTCGCCTCCGTCCCGGTTGTATTTGTCCGACCGGCCGAAACCCTGCAACGATCGTGATCAAGCCCAGCTTAAACTCCGCCCCTTCCGTAGCCCGCCGCGGAAGGAAGATCACGGGCCTTGGGTTTGGCTTGTGGGTGGCTTCGACTCCCCGGTCGAAGGGAGCGCGCATTTTTCTCATCATCGCGGTGCTGGCGGCCTCGACGCCCTTGATCGCCCAGGAAATCCCGCGGAATCCGCGAATGGATGCCTTTATCGAAAAACACTGCACGGATTGCCATGACGACGCGGAACTCAAGGGCGGGCTGGATCTGACGAGCCTTTCGTTCCAGCCGGAGAACGAGAAAAACTTCTCTGCATGGGTCAAGGTGTATGACCGCGTGCAGGCCGGGGAAATGCCGCCGAAGAAAAAGGCGCGACCCGCGGAGGCGGAACTGGAAGCGTTCATCAAGGGACTGGAGTCGGACCTCCGGCGCGCCGAGCAATCTCTCCTTGAGCAGAACGGCCGCGCGGTGAAACGCCGGCTCAACCGCTACGAGTATGAAAATACGCTGCGCGACCTGCTGAGCGTTCCGTGGATTCAAGTCAGGGACCGCCTGCCGGAGGACGGGGAGAAACATCGATTCAATAAGATCGGCGAAGCGCTGGAGATCTCACACATTCAACTCGCCCGTTACATGAGTTCGGCCGATCACGCCCTGCGGCAGGCCATGAACGCGGAGCTCGAGCGTCGCAGTCCGGCCATCACCCGGTATTTCGCTCGCGATGAACCGACCCTGACGAACAACTTCCGTCCGAGGGAAAATGGCACGCTGCCCGACCGGCTCGCGTTTCCCGTGCTCGATTCCCGGGCCGAGCCGGACGTGCGGGCCGGACGCGCACCGCTTTCCAATCCCGAGGCCCGCGAGCGCGAGGCGGTCGGCAGGGTTTCGAGCATTTTCAGCGACGCGGGCGGCTACAGTTGGAGCCAGTTCCGCGCACCGGTTGCCGGCCGGTATCGGCTGCGTTTCAAGGGTTACACGATCTGGGTGAGCGGCGGCGGCGTGGGCCGTTGGTTTTACGAGGGCTTCGGTGACCAGAAAGCCCCGCTACTTTCGCTGCCGCTGTGGCATCGGCCGAATCTGGATGAAGTCTGGCCGGGCCGTGGCAACGAACCTATCAGCGTCTATGCCTCCAGTGCGGGGCAGAACCGGTCCATCGGGCACTTCGATTTCAAACCAGAACCGTCCGTGCAGGAGATGGAAACATTTCTGGCGGCGGGCGAGGTCATGCGCACGGACGGCATGCGCCTTTTCCGCACTCGGGTGAATGGTTCGGACGAGCAATATGTGAACCCGCTTGCGCAGCCCGACGGTATGCCAGGCTATGCAATGCAATGGATGGAAGTCGAAGGTCCGCTCGTTGATGAACTTCAAGGCGCGGGTTATCGCCGGCTTTTCGCCGAACTGCCGATGAAACGGCTCGGCGAAGGGGAGGCCGGAATCGCGTTGGAGGTGGTGCAACCCCCTCCGCCCGTCGAGCCACAACGCCCGACGAACGGGGTGAGCGATGCCGGAGAGCCGGGAACCCGCCCTGCCCGTGGGGGGCGCGGCGCGGTGCTGCGCCCGGTCAACGTTGAAGTGGTCACCGACCGACCAAAAGAAGATGCTGAACGGCTGCTGCGGAGCTTCCTGGGTCGCGCCTACCGCAGGCCGGTGGCGGAATCCGAGGTGGAACTTTTTCTCGGTCTGTTCAACGGGCAGCAGGAAACGGGGATCGGCTTCGGGAAATCCATGATTGCAGCTTATACGGCGATCCTGTCGTCGCCGGGATTCCTTTTTGTCGAGGAATCGCCGGGCCGTCTCGATGATCGCGCGCTGGCCGCGCGGCTGTCCTATTTCCTCTGGAATTCCGAACCGGATGACCCGCTGCGCGCACTCGCCGAAAGCGGTGAGTTGCACCGCCCGGAAGTCTTGCGCACGCAAACCGAGAGACTCCTGAACGATCCCAAGTCCCGGCGCTTCGTCGAGGCGTTCACCGACTACTGGCTGGACCTGCGCAAGATCGATGACACCTCGCCCTCCACCACGCTCTACAACGACTACGAACTGGATGAACCGCTGAAGCTGGCGGCCGTCGAGGAAACCCGGCTGTTTGTCGAGGAAATGCTCCGCGCCGATCTGCCGGCGCGGAACATCGTCGACTCCGATTTCACCTTCCTCAACGAACGCCTCGCCAAGCACTACGATGTGCCGGGGATTCACGGCACGGCGATGCGGCGCGTGAACCTCCCAAGCGACAGCGTGCGCGGAGGCCTGATGACGCAGGCCAGCGTGCTGAAAATCACCGCCAATGGCACCACCACTTCGCCGGTGCTGCGCGGACATTGGATCACGGAACGCATTCTCGGCTACGCGACGCCACCACCACCGCCGGTGGCTGCGGTCGAGCCGGACATCCGCGGCGCGGTGACGATTCGCCAGCAGTTGGAAAAGCATCGGTCAGATCCGAGCTGCGCTTCCTGCCACAGCAAGATGGATCCGCCGGGTTTCGCGCTGGAGAGCTTCGACGTGATGGGTGGCTGGCGGGATCAATATCGGGCCGTGAAGGAAGGTGTCGCCCCCACGCCGGGCGTCGGCATGGACGGTCAGCGCTTTGCCTTTTATCACGCGCTGCCGGTGGACGCTGCCGGGGAACTGCCGGATGGGAGAACTTTCCGCGACGTGCGCGAATTCAAACGCCTCCTTGGCGAAACCCCGGTGCCGATCGCGCGCAACCTCGTGCGGCAACTGGCGATTTATGCCACCGGCGCGCCGGTTCGCTTTACCGACCGCGACAAGCTGGAGGCCATTTTGGAACGCACCAAAGCCGGGGATTACGGCGTTCGCAGTCTCGTACATGAACTGGTGCAGAGTGAGTTGTTTTTGACGAAGTAACCTGCAAGCGAACATGAAAACCCCAATCCCGGCTCCCTTCATCCACACGCGACCACCGCTGTCGCGCCGCCATTTTTTGCGCGGTGCCGGGATCGCGCTGTCGCTGCCGTATCTCGATTCCATGCTCGCGCCGTTCGCCCGGGCGGCGGAATCCGCTTCGCCCGCCGCACCCACGGCGACGCCGCGCCGGATGTTCGCCATCTGCAACAATCTCGGTCTTCTCCCGGCGCACTTTTTCCCTCAAGGTGGAGGGCGTGACTACACGTCATCGCCGTACCTTGAGGTGCTGAAGGAGCATCGCGATGACTTCACGGTCTTTAGCGGCGTCTCGCATCCGAACGTGGATGGCGGGCATCCGGCAGACGTGAGTTTCCTGACTGCGGCGCCCCACCCGGCCAGCAGCTCTTTCCGCAACACCATTTCGCTGGACCAGCACATCGCCGAACATCTCGGCTCGCAAACCCGGTTCCCTTCGCTTTCCCTCGCGGTCAACGGCAACCGCAGCCTGTCCTTCACGGGCAGCGGCGTCGCCATCCCGCCGGAACAAAGCGCGTCGCAGGTCTTCCGTCAGCTCTTCCTGCAGGGGACGGCGGCGGAAGTTCAGGCGAGAATGCGCGAACTCGACACCGGCCGCAGCATTCTCGACACCGTCGGCCGCCAGGCGAAGCTCCTGCAGCGCGACGTCGGCGGGGAAGACCGCGGCCGCCTCGACCAATACTTCACCAGTGTGCGCGATCTCGAGCAGCAACTGCTGGCGTCCCGCGGTTGGGAGGACAAACCGAAGCCGGTCGTCACCGCTGCGGAACCCGTCGATCCCACCAGCCCTGCGCAATACATGGACAAGGTGAGAATCATCTACGACCTCGCCCGGCTCGCCTTCGAGACGGACTCCACGCGTGCGATCACGCTGATGCTGAACAGCGTGGGTACCCCGGTGCTGCAAGTCAAAGGCGCGACGATCACCGATGGCTACCACAATCTTTCGCACCACGGGAAAGCGGAGGACAAGCTGGCCCAGTTGAAGATTATCGACGAATCGCACATGCGCCTGCTCGCGGACTTGTTCTCAGGCCTGAAGGCGGCCCGCGAAGGTGAGGCCAGGTTGCTGGATCGCACGATGGTCCTTTACGGTTCCAATCTCGGCGATGCGAACGCGCATTCCACCAACAATCTGCCGGTTCTTTTCGCCGGCGGCGGTTTCCGTCACGGCCAGCATCTCGCGTTCGACGGACCGCGGAATTATCCGCTGCCCAATCTGTTCGTCTCGGTGCTCCAGCGGATGGGAATCGAGACGGACAGCTTCGCATCGTCCACCGGTACCATGCGCGGTTTGGAAATGATCTGACATCTCTCTATGCCACGACAACTTTATTGGACCCTGTTTTTGCTGCTGCCTTTTGGCTGCCTGGCGTGCGGACAGAACGCCGTCGTGGTGGATTTCGAAAAAGCGGAACTGACCGGCCGCTGGATCGAGTCCTGGGAGGAGAATGGCGTGGTTTTCGCCCCGGCCCACGCGCCCACCAAGAGCAAAGCCAAAGGGCGGCTGATGTTCTTCGCCCACTTGGCTTCAGGTCGGAAAGGAATTCTCAGCGCCATGGCCAACGATCCCATCCCGGTCAAAGCGAGTTTCCCGAACGGGGCCTCCTCCGTCACATTGGTCCTGTGGGGTTCGACCGGGTGTGCCGCGCGTTTGGAAGCTTATGACACCGAGGGCAAGCTGGTGGACAAGGCCGCGCTCGAGGTCATTCCCGGCCGCAAAGCTCCCGCCGATCCCGTCCCCAGCTTCGAAATGACCGTGAAGGGCACCCACATCGCCTTCGTGCAATTCAGCGGCCCCCGCGCGGGCGAACATCTGGTCGCCGACGAGATCCGCTTTTTGCCACGCACTGAAAAACCGTAGTGAATCCTAGTGCGGCCCTCATCCACTCGACTGAATCGATGGGGCCGCCTTGGTAGCGCGAGGAAACCGGCCGGCTTATTTGAGTGTTTTGAGAAACTCCACCAAGTCCTTTAACTCCTGAGGCTTTAGTATCAGCCCCATGGGCGGCATGGGCGAGATTGGCGTGGCCTTGTAGCTTTCGGCGAGTTTTGCATTTGGCTCAACGAGGCTTTCGATGATGTAGGCCTCGTCTTTGGTTTTTGCGATGCCATCCAAGGCAGGTCCAATGGCACTGCCTTTGCCTTCGAGCATATGGCAGTTGATACAGGAGGCCACGGGATGTTTCCAAAAGATCTCTTCACCGCGTTTCGGATCGCCGGCAACGACGGCTTCCGTATCCGTCTCTGGCGTCAATTCGCAGAGCTTCACATCGTCGAAGTAGCTATCCCCGGTCCCGGAGTGGGTCAGGGTAATGCCGGCCTTGGGATTGCTGCCGCTGTTATATGAGGACTCGACGTAGGTCCAGTCCATGTTCCGGTTGAACCTTTCAGAATCCACGCGATTGAGGCGATCACCGACACCGACCCGGCCTCTTCCTCTGAAATTGGCAATCTTCACCCAGGCACTGAGCCGGTATTCCGTGTTGGGCTTCAGATCCACCTCGACATACAGGGCGGAGCCGCCGGTTTCCGACACGTTGCAGTTCACTGCTTTCGACCCGCCATGCGTGGTGCCAGGGGCTTCCGTCATTAGCCACTTCGCTGTCGAAGGCCCACCACCGGGTCCGCCAGGTCCGCCGCCACCACCCCCGCCGCCAGGTCCGCGACCTACGTTCTCAGTTTTCGTCCAGCCTTCCGGCAAGCCATCGGCTCCGGCGATTTCAAAGCCGGGATTTGGCAGGAGATTGGGGCCTTCTTTGACGGCTTCCGCCTTGTGCTTCCGCGTCAGGACGCGGGTTGCGTCGCGAAGCCATTCGTCGGTCCGAGTGGATTCGTCCGCGGAGAGTTTTTTCACCAAGGTCTGGATTTCCGGCGTGGTTGGGAATTCCCCCAGCTTGACCAAGGCGGCCAATCGCGTGACAGCGTCCGGATCGCTCACCACTCCCGAGCCGAAATAGAGCTTCTGTCCCGCTTCGTCTGCTTTGAGGGCCCGCACCGCGTTGCGACGGAGTCGGGCGTCTTTGGCGAGGAGGGCGGCGTTGGCGGTAGCATCGTCGAGAGCGTTGAGGCCGTCGAGCGTCCACAGGGCGTGCAGGGCTCCGATGGATCCATCGTTCGCCGTGGCCATCTTTTTCAGGCCCTCAACCGCTGAGGTCTGTTTGCCTTCGACCAGCAATCGCTGGGCGAAGAGCCGACGATCTTGAACGTCGCTGTTCAGCGCGGCGGTGAGCTGCAGAGGATCGGACGGATTGAGTTTCTGCAAGGCGGCCGGCTCTTTGGCGTCGCGCCAAACCACGCGGTAAATGCGGCCGCGGGAGTGATCACGCAGCTCATTTTCGTGGGCTCCGCCGGGGCCGTTCTTGGCGTCATAACCACCGCTCCGCTGGCTGGGCGTGGGGTTGTGCTGGATGATGAAATTCTGCCAGTCGGCAAACCAAACCGCTCCATCCGGTCCCACTTCGGCGAAGACGGGCGACATCCATTCATCAGTGCTGGCCACGAGATTGAAGCCATCACCCGCCACCGCACCCGCGCCGCTCGCTTTCACGTCCATGAGCGAGATCGTTTTCATCGTCGGCTCGCAGATCAGGGCTTTTCCCTGCAGACGGGCCGGGAGTTTGGCGGACTCGACGAAAGCCGACCCCGCGGCGGCGGTGTAGCCGCCCATCACATCCACCTGGCGGAAGTTCGGCGTGATCGTGTGGACCTTATCCTCGGTATTGATCTTCTTGGCCGTCATCACCCTCATGCCCGCAGGCACGTGGGTGGCGGGAATGCCGCCGTAAAAAATGGGCGCACCGTTGGCCGTGCCGCCGTATTGGTCGCCGGCGGCATTGGCGCTGTGGCCCCACGAGTTGTTGGAAAACTGGTGAAGAAACTCCAGCGCCGAGCCATCGGGTTTGAAGCGGTAGGTGCCCTGTGCGAAGCGCTTCCGTTCGCCGCCCACCGTGCCGTCGAAAGCCGAGTAGCCCACGCAGCCATAGAACCAGTTATCGATGCCGTAATGGAGATTGTTTGCCTGGGCATGAGTGTCGCCGACACCCCAGCCGGTGATGATGTCCTGCCGCACGTCGGCTTTGTCATCGCCGTCGGTGTCTTTGAGGAAAAGAAACCGGGGCGGTTGCGATACGATGATGCCGCCATTGGCGAACACGATGCTGGTTGGGATATTGAGCTTGTCAGCGAAGACGGTGAATTTGTCCGCCTTGCCATCGCCATCGGTATCCTCGCAGATTTTGATGCGGTCATTGCCTTCGCCGCTGGGCGTCACCCCGTGGGGATAGTCGCTGGTTTCCGCCACCCAGCAGCGGCCACGCTCATCCCATGCCATCGCGATGGGTTTGGTGATGTCCGGCTCGGCCGCAAACAATTCCAGCCGCATATCCGGAGCAACCTGCGTCCGCTCCATGCTGGCTTTCACGCTCATCGGATGCTGAAAGGTGAGCGGCTGCGGGCGTCGCTCGTAGTTTGCCACGTTCGCATTGACCGAGCGTTCCTCGGCTTCCCGGTTCTTCAAGAAATGCTCCCATTCCGCGCGCCGCCGGGGCCCGGCAGCCGCTAGCAGCTTTTCCTTGAGTGGATTGAGAAAGCTCTCGGGCGCGGGATTTCCGCTGCTGTTGGAGAAGTCCGCCGCCACCACCTTCGTTGGAGGCACGGCGCTCAAACCTGGAAATGTGTTAGCGGGCGCATCGAGCAATACGGCATCGAATTTGGCGATCCACTCCGCTGTCACCCGGGCAGGATCCGCGGCGTAGTCGAACCACAAGGCATCACGGCCGAAGTCCCGCATGACGATGTGAACGCGCCCGCGGCTGCCGCCCTCTTCGGTGCCGAGAAACAGGATGCGGAGCGGACCGTTCTGGCTCGACTGATTTGGTGCTCCCGGAGTGGTGGCGGGCACGGCCACCTGGCTGAACAAGGCGTCGGTCATGCCCAGCGAAGCAAGGCAGAGATAGGTTGGGAGTAACAAGTGGTTTTTCATAAGGGTGTGGGATGGGGTATTTCGTCTCTGTTTTTAAAATGCGCTGGGAGAAGTTGAAAAGTGCCTTTTCCCAATGCTGGAAATCATGGTCGTGATCATCGACATGCCAGATGAGAGGAACGCTATTTTCTTTAGGTTAAGTGTGGAAGCCCTGGCTGATGCGGATAATTCCGTCCTTGTTACCGCAGGACACCCACAGGAGTTTCAGTTGTTTCACGGCGTTAGCCGAGTGGGCACGGGTTCTGTGGTGGGCTGGGTATTCGGAGCAGAGGAAATTCCGCCGACCCAAGCGAAGAGATTCCGATTCGCGAGGCCGAGTTGCAACGATTGTCCGCCGCGGTCCGGGTCGACGGAGTATTTCGACTGAATGAACGGGATGAGATCGCCTGGCATCCCTTTATCGAAATTTCCGAAAGCCGGGGCGATGCCCATGACCATCGGGCATAACGACGATCATGGACTCTGCTGATCGATGTCAAAGTGTGGTGGCGATGTACTTTGCCTCAAGGAACTCCAGCACACCATGAGCGCCGCCTTCCCGGCCAAGGCCCGATTGCTTCGTTCCGCCAAAAGGCGCCGCGGGATCGGAGACAAGTCCGCGATTGAGCCCAACCATGCCGGCATCAATGCGACGGGAAACCCGCAGCCCGCGCGCCAAATCGCGTGTGAACACATAGGCGGCGAGACCATATTCCGTAGCGTTGGCAAGCGCCACCGCCTCGTCCTCCGTCTCGAACCGGGTCAGGGCGGCGACCGGGCCGAAAATTTCCTCACAGCCCATGGCCGCGTCGGCAGGCACGTCCGCCAACACGGTCGGGGGGTAGAAAAAACCCGCACCGGCCGGCCGCGACCCGCCGCAGAGCAGCCTGGCCCCGCGTCCAAGAGCGTCTCCGACCAGTCGCTCGATTTTTTCGACCGCCTTCGCGGTGATCATCGGTCCGCAATCCGTCGAGGCCTCCGTTCCCGGGCCAACCTTGAGCGCCGCCATGCGCGCGGTCAGCTCAGCGGCGAAGCGTTCATAGAGACCCTCCTGCACATAGATGCGGTTGGCGGCGGTGCAGGCCTCGCCGGCATTGCGCATCTTGGCGAGCATGGTGCCTTCCAGCGCTACTTCGATGTCCGCGTCGTCGAAGACGAGCACTGGCGCGTTGCCGCCGAGTTCCATCGAGCAACTGATCACGTTTTTGGCCGCCTCGGCGAGCAGCACGCGGCCGACTTGGGTCGAGCCGGTGAAGGATAGCTTCCGCACGCGCGGATCGGCCAGCATCGCCGCCGTCAGCGGACCGGGAGTCGATGTGGTGATTACGTTGACGACACCCGGTGGAACTCCGGCCTCCTCGTAAAGGGCGGCAAGCGCATTGGCAGTGAGCGGTGTCTCGCTCGCGGGCTTCAGCACCACCGTGCAACCCGCCGCCAGCGCCGGGGCGATCTTGCGGGTGGCCATGGCGGCAGGGAAATTCCACGGGGTGATGAGCACGCAGATGCCGATCGGTTCGTAGTCAACTATGATGTGATTCGCTCCGGCAGGCGAGAGTGCGAACTCGCCGGAAATTCTCACGGCCTCCTCGGCGTTCCAGCGGAAAAACTCGGCGGCGTAGGCAACCTCGCCACGCGCATCGCGCATGGCCTTGCCATTTTCCAAAGAGATCAAGCGCGCAAGGTCCTCGGTCCGTTCCGTCATCAGCTCGAAGCAGCGGCGCAAAATTTCCGAGCGACGGCGCGGCGGCGTCGCGCGCCAGCCCGCGGCTGCGG
>JBGSOI010000197.1:0-17625 GCA_041739215.1 Akkermansiaceae bacterium | reverse complement strand
GCCGCCGACGACGAATTTGCCAGTCGGGTTGATGAGATACTCGGTGTCCTTGGTGAGCATTTCCTTCGGCAGGACTTTTTTGATGACTTGCTCGATGCAGAATTTCTCGATTTCCGCGTGCTCCACATCGGCGGAATGCTGGGTGGAAATGACGACGTTGACGATGCGGGTCGGCTTGCCATCGACGTATTCGACGGAAACCTGCGACTTCGCATCCGGACGGAGCCATTTGGCGAGTTTGCCAGCCTTGCGGATGCGGGTGAGCTCACGGCCGAGACGGTGGGCATACATGATCGGCGCGGGCATCAGCTCGGGCGTTTCATCGCAGGCGTAGCCGAACATGATGCCCTGGTCGCCGGCACCTTGCTCCTGGTGCTTCTTGCCTTCCGCTGCGGCGGCATCCACGCCTTGGGCGATGTCCGGGCTCTGGGCGGTTAGGTAGTTGTTGATGAAAAGCGTGTCGGCGTGGAAGACGTCGTCGTTGTTGGTGTAGCCGATGCCACGGACGGCATCACGGATGACCTTGCCGATGTTGAGGACTTCATCGAGCGGCTTGGTGGTACCTTTCTTTTTATCCAGGAGCGAGGGGATGGTGATTTCACCACCGACGACCACGACGTTGCTCTTCACGAAAGTTTCGCACGCGACCCGGCTTTTCGGATCGATGGTCAAGCAGGCGTCGAGGATGGCGTCCGAGATGGTGTCGGCAACTTTGTCCGGGTGGCCTTCGCCAACCGATTCCGAGGAAAAAATGTAGGTGCTCATGTGCTTTTTAATTTTCGTATCGTCAAATCGTGATGCGTTGATGTATGTTCCCGCCCATGCCGTCAATGCTGAAATCACTGAAGCTCATTTCCGACCCCACCCGGCTGCGCATTTTGATGTTGGTGGAGAACGAAGCGCTGTCCGTCGCCGAGCTGCAGGAAGTGCTGGGGATGGGCCAGAGCCGGATTTCGACCCAACTCTCGCAGCTCAAAATGGAGGGACTGGTCAGCGACGAACGCAGCGGCAAGAACAACATTTACACCTGCACCGGCGACCCGGATCTGATGGAAGTCGCTAGATCAGCAGCGGCCGAAGTGCCGGAAGTGGCCGATGACCAGGCCGCGCTCCGGCATTTGCTGCGCAAAAGGAAAGACAGCTCGCGAGCCTACTTCGACGAGCTCGCGGGGCGCTTCGGCAAGGACTACGTGCCGGGTCGCTCGTGGAAAGCACTGGCCGAGGCACTCATCAAAGTCCTCAACTACCAAGCGGTCGCCGATCTCGGCGCGGGTGAAGGCACGCTCGCCCAATTGCTTGCCCAGCGGGCGGAAAAGGTTATCGCGGTGGATCTCTCGCCGAAAATGGTCGAGTTCGGCCAAAACCTTGCCATACAGCACGGCCTCACCAATTTGGAGTACCGCATCGGCGACATCGAGGACCCGCCAATTGAGAACAATAGCCTCGATCTGGCGATCCTCAGCCAGGCCCTCCACCACGCCGAGCGACCGCAACGCGCACTCGACGCCGCGTTCCGCATTTTAAAGCCGGGAGGGCGATTGATCGTTCTCGATCTCCTGCAACACCATTTCGACGAAGCCCGCGAACTCTATGCCGACCGCTGGCTTGGGTTTTCCGAGAGCGAACTCTCAGCAATGCTGGAAAAAGCCGGATTTGCCGAAATCGAAACGGTCGTGGCGGACCGGGAGACCGCGGCTCCGAAATTCCAGACGCTGCTCGGGATCGGCGTTCGCAAAGGCTGAGGCGGTCTTGCCAAGAGGGTCGCCGCGTGAGAGTGGAGGCCATGCGATTTCTGATTGGTTTGCTCGTGGTGGTTCCGCTCACCGGCTGTTTTCCGGCGAAACCTGTGCCCCCCGTCGCGACGGCGATAGCGGTTGCGCCAGCGATCGAGCCTCCAAAAACCGAGACTTTTGTTCCTGCGATTCCCGCGAGTCCACCACGGGTGACCGCTCGGGACGTTTCCGGGATCGGTTTTGAAGGGGTCACTTTCGATTCGCGCAGCCACCGGCTCGCAGTCGTGGATCAAGCCGATGGTCCCGGCAGCCGCCATCCGGATTCGGAATCCGCAGCCCGCTCGCGCGGAGGTTCTGCCGCCGTGAACGCCGGATTTTTCACCCCGGAAGGCGCGCCGCTCGGGCTGGTTGTCTCCTCAGGAAAAATTTCCGGCTCATGGAACACCGCATCCTCGCTCGGCAGCGGAGCTTGGTATGAAAACCGAACAGGTGGCATGGCCATCACCCGCCGCGAAAAGCTCGGTCGCTCCGGTGCCTCCACCATGAGCGAACTCATCCAAGCCGGCCCGCTGTTGGTCGAAAACAACCGCTCCGTCGGCGGCCTCGAGGCCACGAAATCCAGCGTCCGCAGCGTGATCTTGTGGGACGGTGGCACGCGTTGGTGGATGGGCTGCAGCTCTCCCTGCACCTTGGCTGCGCTCGGCCAAGCGCTCGCGACCAACTCACCCGCGGGTTGGCAGGTGCGCGACTCCCTCAATCTAGATGGCGGAAGATCTTCCGACCTCTGGATTTCCAATGCCATCAACGGCGGCCCCATCTTCCGGCGACCGCCATGGAACCGGCCGGTCCGGAACTTCCTCGTCCTTGTCCCCAGGTGACGGTTTCGATGCCAAACGAACGGTGGACAGCTCCGTTCCAAATGATAATGTCCGCCGTCCCTCAGTCGTATGAAACCCATGTCCCGGGCACTCCTCATTCCCCCAGTCGTCGCCATCTTCGGACTCGCCTCCTGCGCGACGGTCAACAAGGTCGGCCAAAACTCGGTGGCGTTCGTTCAGAAAACCACCGCTGCCACGACCACCAAGGTTTCCGAGCTTTCGGCAATGGCAGCGAACAAGATCAATCCTCCCGGAGTCAAAGTCGTCGAAGTCCGGGAAAAGGATCTCAAACCCCTTCCCTCAGGCCAGGAACAAGCACTGGCTTTTCAAAACACCCGCAAGCGCGGCTTTTGGTCGTTCATGGGTCCCGTGGATTTCAAAGAACCAGCGCTGCCTGAAGCTGGCGGCGAAATGGACAGCGGCCTGCTCCCGCCGATGACTCATTGAGCCACGGAGTTTCCAACGGCCCGCTCGAATCCCGGCTTGATGCCCGGGCGCGAATGCGAATGATACGCCGCATGTCACGGTTGTTTTGTGCCCATCTTCTCGCGCTCCTGTTCACAGGATCGCTGATAACTTCTTGCGGTGGCAGTCCCCCACCCCGCCAGCAGCCGAAGCCAACTCAAGTAGCAACCAGCGCTCAGCCGGTCCGGATCGCGGCGATTCCGCCCAACGCGCCACCTCCCATCGTCGGCGAGAGTGCCATCGTCATCGACATCGCCAGCGGCCGCGTGCTCTACGCGAAAAACGCCGATCAACCGAGGGCCGTTGCCAGCACCCAGAAAATCGTCACCGCACTCTGTGTCCTCGATGCGGGAAATATCGACCAGCCGATCACCATCACCGCCTCCGACACCGCGTGTGAACCCACCCACCTCGGCGTCAAGCCCGGCGAGGTTTACAGCCGCCGTGAGCTGACCAAAGTTCTGATGGTAAAAAGCGCCAATGACATCGCCCGGAGTCTCGCCCGCGATGTCGGTGGCAGCCAGGAAGGCTTCGCCGCGATGATGAACCAGAAAGCCTCGTCCCTCGGCATGCGGAACTCGAATTTCATCAACCCTAACGGACTTCCCCAGGTCGGCCAGTATTCGACAGCGCGCGACATGGCCATCGCCGCCCGGGCCGCCTACCGCAGCCCGCTGATCCGCTCCTTCACCGCCACCAAGGCGTTCCAGTTCCGTTTCAACAACGGCAACACCCGGCTGATTGAAAACACCAACAAGCTGCTGAAAACCGTTCCTTATTGCGATGGGCTGAAAACCGGCACCACCAACGCCGCCGGCCGCTGCCTCGTCGCCAGCGGCACGCTCAACGGCCGCTCAGTCATTGTCGTGGTCCTGAAATCCAATACGCCTAACATCTGGAAAGACTCCGCCAAGTTGCTGGCCTGGGCACTCGAACGCCCGGCCTCGGGATCCTGATGGACACGCCCGGTCCCGCCGACACCCTCCGCCGGCTCGCCGCCGAGGGCTTGCTGCGCGGGCTGCGGCCGCTTGACTCGCCCGCCGGCGTCCGGGTCGTTAGAGACGGCCGTGAGCTGTGGAACTTCGCTTCCAACGACTACCTCGGTCTCGCCCGGCATCCTGAGATCGAGGCCGCGCTGATCGAGGGCGTGCAACGTTTCGGCGCGGGATCCGCCGCCTCCCGGCTGGTCTGCGGGACCTTGCCGCCACACCGATTGTTAGAAGAGGCGCTCGCTGTGGCGAAACAAACCGAAGCCGCGCTCACCTTCTCCTCCGGCTTCGCCACTGCACTCGGGGTGATTCCCTCAGTCGTGGGGAAATCCGATTTCGTCATCCTCGACAAGCTGTGCCACGCCTGCCTCGTCGATGCCGCCCGCCTGTCCGGCGCGACCCTCCGCGTTTTCCCCCACAACGACCTTGGCAAACTGGAACGCTTGTTAGCATCCACCCGCGCGAAAGCACCCGCCGCCCGCATCCTCGTCGCCACGGAATCGGTCTTCAGCATGGACGGCGACCTTTGCCCACTGCACGGGATCGTCGCCCTATCTGAAGCTCATGACGCCCTCCTGCTGCTCGACGAAGCGCACGGCTTCGGCGTGCTCGGCGAACAAGGCATGGGCCTGGCCGAACAGGAGAATCTCCAACAGCGGGTCACCTTCCAAATGGGCACCCTCAGCAAGGCCGCCGGCCTCTCCGGTGGTTACCTCGCCGCCTCGCGGGACTGGGTCGACCTTCTCACCAACCGCGCGCGCAGTTTCATCTATTCGACCGCCCCGCCACCGGCCCTCGCCCACGCCGCCATCGTGTCCCTTGCGCTCATCCGTTCGGCGGAAGGCAGATCGCTCCGCACGAAACTCCAACAGAACATCGCCCGCCTGTCACCAGGCGGCACGTCGATCATCCCCCGGGTGTTAGGCTCCAACGAGGCCGCGCTGTCCGCAGCCTCGGCACTGGAACAGGCCGGCTTCCTCGTGCCAGCCATCCGCTACCCGACCGTCCCGCGGTGCACCGCGCGCCTGCGGATCAGCCTGTCAGCCGCCCACCCCGCGGAGGCCGTCGGATTGTTAGCGGCGGCAATGTCGGAAAGTCGGGACGTTTTGTAATTGGTATGTCCCGCCGCAGCCTTCATAAGACGGCGCGAAATCCCACCCAATGCACTATCCGACCCCATTCCAACAAAAAACCCTGTGGAACGCCGCCACCGGGGTTTCCATCCTGGTGCTCGGGGCCTTGCTGGTCGGCCTGATCTGGCTGGTGGGTTACGTCTTCGGCTTTCTCCAACCGGTGCTCATCCCGATCATCGTGGCGGGGATCGTGGCGTACGTGTTAGACCCGGTGGTGGTGTTCCTCGAAAGACGCGGCATGAGCCGGATGTGGTCGGTGATCACGCTTTTCATAGGAATCCTGATCGCGGTGACATTGCTGGTCGCGGCAGTCTTGCCGGGCATCCAGCGCGGTCGCGGCGCAGTGAGGGATTTCCTATCGACCCAGCCGCAGGCTGCCGGGCAACAGGTCAAACCGACCGGCGACGATGCCGGGCATCTGGAACCGGCGCTCGCCCGTTCGCTCCACGACCTCCGTGCCCGCTATCGGCACGGTCCGATCGCCTGGCTGCTAACGGAGACAGACGATCTCGGAAAACCCGTGGTGACGGACACGCCGACGATTCGCGCGGAAACCCTGGATACCTTCGCACGCACCCGCGGCGGACGCATGCTGATGGAAAACCTGGACGTGATTTTCCGCACCGGGCGCACCTGGCTGACAGCCGGATCCACCAAGGTGTTAGGATTTCTCGGCCTGTTCCTCGGCATGATCATGGTGCCGATCTATCTGTTTTTCTTTCTCAAGGACTCCGCTTCGATCCGGACGCACTGGCATGACTATGTGCCACTCAAGGCCTCGCGCTTCAAGACCTCGCTGGTGGAGACACTTCAGGAAATCAACGGCTACCTGGTCTCGTTCTTCCGCGGCCAGGTGCTGGTGGCGGCGATCGATGGAATCCTCGTCGGCATCGCGCTGACGATTTTCGGCCTGCCCTACGGCTTGCTCATCGGTGTGTTCATGGCCATTCTCGGAGTCATTCCCTACATCGGAAACATTCTCTGCCTGATCCCGGCGTGCATCATCGCCTATCTTCACGCGCAGGGCACGGCACCGTTTGGAATGAGCCCGTGGGCGTATGTCGGATGCGTGGTGGCGATCTTCGTCGTCGTCCAACAGATCAACTCACTGGTGACGGCCCCCAAGATCGTCGGGGATTCCGTGGGACTGCATCCGCTCACGGTGATTTTCTCGATGCTGTTCTGGTCGCTGGTGCTCGGGGGATTCGTGGGTGCCCTGCTAGCCGTTCCGCTCACCGCCGCGGTAAAGGTGCTGTTCCGCCGGTTCATCTGGGAACGGCAGTTGCGGGAGCCCCCTGGTCTTGTCTCCGACATGGAAGCAAGTTGAAATCCGAGGCCCCCCGCCTCGCGTGGCTGGAATTCTCCCCCCGGATTATCCCAGCTTGGCGCGAAACGAGAGGCGCATGAAGCTTGTGGAATCTGCTACTTACGGCAAGTCGATTTACTCGCCCCGGGTGAGAAGTTTTCATACCGCCGGTTTATCGACCCAGGCGTCCACGAATGGATTTCTGGGCTTGCTCGATGAGAACCTTCAACTCCGAGTCGACTCCGCCCGCTGCGGCGGCCAGAAGTTCCAGACTATCAGCCCCTCCCACCCGCCCGAGAAGCCGGACGGCGGAATAGCGGATGGTTCCCTTCGTTTCGGGAAACCGCCGGATCACCGTCGCTTCAATCGGCCCGCCAAGATCTCCGTAGAGGGATTCCCAATTCATCGGGTTCTTAAACCAAAGTTCATCAAGGATGGGAATCACCCCGGCATTTTTTTCCTTGACGATCAGAGCGATGATCTCCGGAGGCACCTCATCGTTTTTAGCGGCAAGGATCTTCACCACGTCCAGCGCGGCCTCGCCGGCCGGCCCTGGCTGCTCGGACCAAACCGCCAATGCCGTGCAAATGTTGCCTTTGAAATCCACCCGCTCTTCTCCGAGCAAGGCAATCAGCTTGCGGGTGATGTCTGCCCGATAGATTTTCGGTTCGGCTTCCGCGATCCGCTGGACCGCCCGCTTGACCCGATCCAAATCGATGCTCTCCAGCTCCCGTTTGTTCAATTCGTAGAAAGCCGGGTCATCTTTTTTCGAAAGCTTTTCGATCGATCCTTCCAGGAAAATCCCATTGTCCACTCGGACTTCTATCACCGAGATCTCCGGATAAATCTTCACCGCAGGTCCTAACACCGCCGCCAATTCCGCGAGCTCTTGGATGGATTGGGTAACCCCGGTAACCACCAGCAAGTAATCGCCACCTTCCCGCGGATACGGGTGGGACGCCGGATCAGCACCCGTCGCCCGTAGAATGTATTCCTTCACCAGATTCTTGTTGCTCTCGCTCAGGTCCCTGAGCCACAGCCCCATCGCCCTTTTGCCAGCCCCCTCCCGGGCAAGACGGTCAATCTCCGCGACCAGCGGACCGGTGCCGATCAGGGTTCGCAGGGCGACAATGGTGCTGTCTTCCACTGACTCCTGAATTCCACGGTCAGCCGAGGTCTCCATCTCAAGCTTGCGTTGGGTGGCGACCTCCAGCTGCTCGAACGGCACCGAACCGGTTGTGAAGACAAATGGCACCGCCATCACACCGCCAGCCAACAGCATGCCCACGGCCAGCGCTTTCAGTCTAGCCCGCGGGTTGGCGTACACGAGCATTACCACGCCCATGAGACTGGCGAAACCAGCCATCAGCAGCCGGTTCGTCAATACCATCCCATCCAATATCCCGCCACGGCTGGCACCAAACATGAGCAACAATGCCATCAGGATCATCCCCGCCACGCCGATCAGCCCCGCGATGATCCGCTGCGGTGACGCGGGCTCCAAAACCGCAGGATCCGGCATGTTGCTGTAACGGATGGGCTGGATACCGATTAATGATTCCCCCCCGGGCATCGGGACCCGTTGGAAGCGGTTCAACCCCGGATCGTGCCGCTCGCCAGGATAAAACTTGGGGCCGCGCACGATGACATCGTCGTGGATCCGGAACCGGTGCTCGCAGCCGCCACACTCGACGGTGCGATCTCGCAGGTCATCACCCACCTTGAACCGCTGCCCGCAGGAAGGGCAGCGGATCAGCAAAAGAGTGTCATCGGAATTCGGTTTGGACATCGGTCTGCAAGGATTCTTGATGCAATCGCCGGTGATTGCAACCCCAAGCATCAGCGAATCTAACAACCTAAGGGGCGGGTGATGAACTCCCTCATTGGGATTTAGTTTGGAGACATTAACAATTGACGTTTCCTGATTTTAAGATTATCAACTTTCGGTAACTAACCATGCCGATGATGAATCCACTCCGTCTCAGCCCGCTCCCCACCCTCCGTGCCGACGATGAATCAGCCAAACTCCTGATGGAACGCGAAGGATTCGTGGATGAAGCCGTGGTTGCGGCCCTTGTGAGAGGCAACCTCAACACCCGCAGTGTCGCCTACCCAAACGATCTCGCCTTGGCTGCGGACGACTCGGATTTCGCGGGTTGGCGGCTCTCGAAAGAGGTACCGGTGAGGTCACCCGAAGTGCCGGCACAGGTGATCGATGCCATCATTCGCCGGGCCGCGCCGCCCGTCATGAGCGAGCACAAACCCGGATCGCTGCGCGAAGGAAATCACCTGTGGCTGGCAGGGCTGGCAGGAGTGCTTTCTACCATGCTTTTCTCGGTGCTGTTGCTCTCGCTTGCCGCACGCTCAGGCTCGCGATTCGGGACGCTGCTTTCTCCGAAAATGTTTGCCTCAGCCAAGCCGATTGCGGTTCCGAAAGCCGAACATGCAGAGTTTGTTCCTGAATTGACCGAGGTATCGCCTCTCGAGCGATGATTGACGCCGGGATGTCAGGCACACAATCTGGCTGCGCATGTCTCGCCCCGGATTAATCCTTAAAATCAGTTGCCACGACCAGCCGGGCATCGTTGCCAAAATCGCCAATTACGTCGCCGGCCATCGCGGCAACCTCGTTGAGTTCGCGCAGTTTTCCGACAAACTCGGTGGGAAATTTTTCGCCCGCCTCGAAATCGAGACCCGGGATCTGGATGTCGATGCGCAGGACTTCATGGACGGCTTCGGTACGCTCGGGCGCTCCCTGCAGGCAAGCTGGCATTTCCGCCGCCTCCCCTACCGAATGAAAACCGCCGTGCTCGTCACCAAGACCGACCACTGCCTGAACGAGATCCTTTGGCGCGCCGAACTCGACGAACTCCCGATCGAAATCACCTCGATCATCGGCAATCGCGACAACTGCCGCGCGACCGCCGGCCGGGCGGACATTCCGTTTCACCAGATCCACATGGAAGGGGAGAGTCGAGCGAACGGCTTCGAGCAAATCCGCCGTTTGATCGAGGAACAGCACGTCGAACTCATCGTCCTCGCGCGCTTCATGCAGATCCTGCCCGATGATTTCTGCCGGGACTTCGCCGGCCGCATCATCAACATCCATCACAGTTTCCTGCCGGCCTTCATCGGTGCTAATCCCTACAAACAAGCCTACGAGCGCGGGGTCAAACTGATTGGAGCCACCTGCCACTACGTCACCGCAGACCTCGATGCCGGGCCGATCATCGAACAGGAGGTCGAGCGTGTGCAACATTTCCACACCCCCAACGACCTCGTCCGCCTCGGCCGCCATTGCGAACGGATCGCCCTCGCCAAAGGGATCCGCTTCCACGTCCACGACCGGACGATCATCGACGGCCACCGCGCCATCGTCTTCCCGGATTAAGTGAAATTGGAGGCTTTACAAAGCCCGGGCAGCTGGCCATTTTGCCGCCCCTTCAAGGAGAGGTGGTCGAGTGGTCTATGGCACCTGATTCGAAATCAGACGTAGTGTAACAGCTACCGTGGGTTCAAATCCCACCCTCTCCGCCATATTCCCGATAGGTTTCTGTCGGACTCCCGCAGAGGAAATGATTTTCCCCGAAATATCCCGAATTTCCCCGAAATAACCCGTTTTTAAGGACTTAGGAGTGCTGAAATCCCGAAATCTGGAAACCGGCCTATCTGATCTATTTGATGCCTTAAATGGTCGATTCCGCAGGGAAATGATATATTTGCGGGCTTATTTCAGGCGTTTCCCGACGAGCCGCCGGACATGGGAGGGCTGTGGGGCGCGTGGGAGGGATTTTGCAGAGGTGATTCCTGGTCCTTGCAATGGGTTTTCCGGGGCGCTGCCAGACTGCTGAAACGGGCAATAGCTATTCCTTTGATTTTGCGATTCGTCGAAGCGTCCTGCTGTCATTCAAAAGTTGCGAAAGCCCCTGCTCTATCCAGGGCTGCATTTTACCGAGACTTTCGGCCATGATCCTTAACAGGGCATCCGCTGCCGCTTTCTCAGGCCCAGACTCAGACGATCTTTCTTTGGCCATTTCAAAAACCTCTGAGGCGTCGAGAAAGTAATATTTGGCGGCCCGTTCCAAGTCAGCCAATCGCTTGGAAAATGCCGCATCTGTCTCTTTGAGAATTTTGGCCTCTTCTGCTTCTTCGGCTTGCTCCACCGCTTGGCGAATCCTTGGCCAGTCGTTTTTGATTCCATCCCAGACGGCATCTCGATCTTCACGATCAGCTTGGGAAGCACCGGGCTTTTCGTGATCGCGCTCAATACTAGCTAGTGACTGAATCAAAAGTTCTGGTCCTTTCTGATTTATGAACTGCTTGGTATTGGCCTTCTCCTTGGCGGACATCGGTTTGCCGACTTGTTCATGAAAACCCACGACCCCCCTAAACATCGTCTCGGAAAAATCGAGCGCTTTGGCAAGTGAGCGAATAAATTCGCCATCGGTAGGGAAGGGCTTCCGGCCCCGTTCAATCTCAGAGTAATAGCTCGGACTGATACCCAATTTCGAAGCAACTTCCTTGGCTTTAAGCCCTTGCCTTAGTCTCAGAACTTGAAGACTCATGCCGGTAAATTCGTTCATGCTGGCGGGGATGTTATGATTCGAGCGATGAAATTTCAGAGCAGGCGAATTTATTCGCTTGAGATCGGCGAATTTATTCGCAAATGTCCCGACATCGTCACCCGCAGCCGACCCGGTGACAAGCGCCAACCACTTCGGAAACATGAACGAAACCATCCCAGACCCCAACCCGCCCGTGATGCCGCAGAGCCTTCAGAAGCGCACCGTGTTCCCTGGCATCACCAAAGCCGCCCGCGATCTCCAAATCAGCCGCGCCCATCTCTCAGCCTGCCTGATGGGGGAACGGAAGAGCGGCCGGACGCTTCGCCGCTGGGATGCCTGGCTGAAACTCAACCCGGACTATGCGGCCCTGCAACGGACCCGCGCAAAGGGAGCATGATCCTCGATTTCACCCACATGAAAACACCTGAAAAATCACCCGATTGGAGCCGCGCCCGTGGGTTGCTGGCTGACCTCAAAACTGCCGTCCGGAGTTCTCTTTCCGCGCAAATCTTGCTTGGAAAAGAGCTTTTCAGACTCAAGCGCCAACTGGGCTTCACCCACGGCGGAGATCGCAAGAAGTCCATCCCGCCACGTGGCGACTTGATCCGCACATGGCCGGATTGGTGCCAGCTTGAGATGAAGATCCCCGACCGGTCATGTGATCGCTACATCGCTTGTTTCGAGGCCGCGCTCAAGCGGGCGAAGGCCCGGAAGTCGAAGGAACCGGAAGCTTGTCGCCTGCTTGAAATCCCCGCCGCCGAGCTGACCGGCGACGAAGTGAATTTGCTCGCGGCCTGCATTGACCGGCTGGTTGACGGCGATACCCAAGCGGGCTTGCTGGAAGAGTTGGGGATCGTGAAGCCATCCAAGAAGCTGGAGGGCGGCGACACGTCGGCATTTCAACAGCCTCCCCGGCAGCTGACTTTGGGTGAATGGGCAACCGAGACATTTCGGAAAATTCCCGAAGAGTTTGACGAGCTGGAACGGAGCATTTTCCGCGTGAAGGATGCGCCCAACTATCAGCTTCTTCTTCAGGAACTTCCAATCGACAGCCCGGACGATGGGGCTGCCAGCCTGATGGGAATCAAGGAGTGCCTGGAGCGCGTCCTTGGCGGCGGACTGGCGAAGATTCTAGCCGATGTGAACGCGGCGATTGAGGCCAAGATGCACGGCACGCCGCCGAAGCGGAGCCGCAAGCTCACAACCACTAGCAGAAAATGACCGCGCCCTTGATCCATTCCCTGAATTTGAAGGTCAAAGGAGTTCCGGCCCATGTCCGGCGGGCGAGCCTGCTTGTCCTTGGATGCGAACTCCATCACTGCAAGGAACGATTGGGCTACAGCGGTCTCGGATCATGGCAGGCATACCGCGAGGAATGCGCAGCGGGAACCCGGCCGACATGGGTGGAGTTCTGCCGATCCGAAGCAGAGATATCAGATACGTCCGCCAGCAACTATTACAAAGGCTGGGTGGCTTTGAAGAATCGCCTGCACGGGAAGACATTCAAAGGGGCGCAGAAACTGTTGAAACAGATGGGAAAGGTTCCATCCGAACTAACAGTCGAAGAGCGGGGCCATCTGATCGCGGAAATCGCACGCATGATTCCGGACTCCACACAGACGCTTCTGCGCAAAGAGTTTCACGCCGCCAAACCAACGCCGGAGGAACTGAAGGAATGCAACGGCGACCCAGAGGCGACAGCTCGATTGGAGGAGCGGAAGAGGGATCGTGCAAATGGTGTTTTGCTAGAGGAACTCTGGCAGAGAGAACCGACTTACGATCCTCGATTTGACCGCTTGGCAGTGACAGCGTTCAGGAAGGCAATAGCTGCCGGACAGCTAAGAGATTTGTTAGACCAATAAACATGCGTGAGATTCCCAATCTATCGGCCTTAAAACTGATCGACAATTACGATGCTTTCACCCGGCTGAAGCCACGGGTGCGAAGCAAGATCACGCATCGGCTGGATTGGATTCTCAAGATCTCGGCAGCGGGCCGGGGTGAGAAATGCAAGATCATCGCCAATGCGGCGGAGGATTTGGAAGTTTCGATTGTTACCGTCAATCGGTTTGTTAGAAATTTCGAGGCGGGCGGTTGGCAGGCGCTGCGGGATCAACGCGGCAAAAATGCCAAGCCACTTCCCCAGGCATTCAAGGATTTCGTGCGGCAGCTCCATTTGCATTGCCAGCGGGCGACAAGCGGCCGCGAGGTTCACCGGATGCTGATCGAGCGCTGGCGTTTGTGGCAGCGCACGGGCGAGGACAAGTATGCGATTCCGGGCTATGATGCGCCGCCGCCAGCGGGTCCGAAGGGATACCCGGCGGGCTGGTCGGATGACAACGTGCTCCGGTTGAGGCCGGATGATTACGCTCTATCAGTTGCACGGCAGGGATCGAAGGGCGCGGCGGGTTTCCTGCCGTCGATCATGAAGACGCGGGTTGGCGTGCGTTTCGGCCAAGTCGTTTTCTTCGATGACCAGGACTACGACGTGAAAGTTGCAGCGCCGGGTTCGTCACAACGGGCGATTCGTCCGCAGGGTTTCAACTGCCTCGATTATCTATCAGGCTGCTTCATGCATCACGCGATCCGGTTGCGGTGGTGGGACAAGGAAAACGACCAATACCGCACGCTCACACAAGCGGACTTCACTTGGTTCGTGGTGTCCTACCTTCAGAAGCACGGCTACCGACGGGACAGCCACGGCACGACGTTTGTTTTCGAGCACGGCACGGCGACTGGCTATAACAACCGGAGCATTTCGACTTTCGGAGGCTACACCAATTTTGACGAGGCGCTGGCCGGAGTGTCTTACGGCTGCATCCGGGTGGAGCGCTCCGGCCTGTTCAACCAGCCAGCGTTTGCCGGGCTGCTCTTCCGTCCGCAGTCATCGGGCAATCCCAACTTCAAGGCACCGCTGGAATCCATGTTCAACCTGGTGCGGAATCGGATGGCGGCATTGCCAGGCGCAACCGGCCGCAATCGGGATCTGAAACCAGCGGAGCAATACGGGGAAGATCTCTACACCGCGCAACTGCTAAAGCTCTGGGAGAAGTTAGACGAACGGCACCGCAAGCTGATCCGATTCCCGATGATGACACCGGAGCAATTCGGCGACGTGGCGGGAACGGTCTATCAAGCGATCAACGCGCGGACCGATCACGGCTTGGAAGGCTGGGAGAAGCTGGGCTTCGTGGCACCGCAATTCCGGTTCACTCCGGATGATCGTTCGCCTTGGCTTTCCCAAGATGAGGCGGCGGCATTGCCCGAGGAGATTCGGGCGGTGCTGCTCTCCAAGGCGGAGACTCCTGGCCATGTGAGACCGTGGAAGCTTTCGCCCGCGGACGTGGCGGCACAATGCGCCGGAGAACTCACGAAGCTGCCGGACTATCTGATTCCGCTGCTGATTCCGATGCAATGGGCGCGGCCTGCGACTGTGAAGCCGGACCGGACGATTTCCATCAAGGATCAACTGCTAGGCGCGGAGGCATTCACCTACGTCTGCCGCTTCGAGAATGGCGACGGCTTCACCGTGCTGAGTCCTGGAACGAAGCTCCTCTGCTATTTGAATCCCTACGCGCCGGACCGGCTGGTCATCTGCAAGGAGGACGGCGCGTTCATCGGCACGCTTCACCAGCAAACCCGCGCCGGTTGGCTCGACCAGGACGCGATTCTTGGCCAGCTCAAGGAACGGGCGGAACTGAAGGCTGATCTTGACGCGACCGTCCGGCCCGACATGGCAGGACTGATAGAGGACCGCGCCGAAATGAAGCGCACCAATGACCGCCTCGCCGCTGGCAAGCCGGTGCTGCCGGAAGAAATCGACGAGGCCCGCGCCGAATCGGCCCGCGATGGAGTTCGCACCCGGAAGATCAATGAGATCGCGGCCGCGATGGGAGCGGACGCGCTCAACCCTTCCAACCTGCTTCCCGATGAGGATGCAGACGACATGCAGGACGATTGCACGCCCGTTTTCCAACCCTTCTCCGCCGCCCAATTCCTCAACCCAACCGAAGACGACAATGATTGACTCTCCCGACACCCCCGCAGTTTCCGACGAGCCCGAAGAATTCGATGAATTCGAAAGCAACCTTGAACGGCAGGGCGACAACGCCCGCGCTTCGTGGCGGTTTTCCGGTGATCACATCCAGCAGGCACTGGCGCATTGCTCATCCGAGCGCAAGGAGGCGCTGATCTGGGCTTTCAATTGGTGCATCGGCCGGGGGATCTGGTTCGGGAACTTCGCGAACCAGGTGGGCTACGCGACGAACACGCTTTATAAGATCTACACCGGGAAGCACATCGACCCGAAGACGGGCGATCAATACGACGTGCCGGAAAAGCTTTACCTGGCTGTCCTGGCATTCCGGAAGCTGGAAATCAAACGGGCGAAGCTGGGCGACACGGAGTTCGTCATCACGCCGGCCGTCCGCCGGATCTGGCAAGGTTGCGATCTGGCCCGCGAGTCCCGGACGCCGGTATTTATCTACGGTGCGAGCCACATCGGCAAAACGTGGGCGCTCCGCCAATACGCCATCGACAACAACCACGGGCGGACGGTGCTCGTCCGGGTGCCGTCGAAGGCGGGGCTGGCCGGGCTGGTGAAGGCGCTGGCGGAAGCGCTGGGAGTTTCCGCGAAGTCGAACACTCCCGCGATGATCGAGCGGATCAAGAAAGCCCTGGCACCGAATCACCTGGTGATCTTCGATGAGGTTCACCAGCTCCAATACACCTATCGGAAGGAAAGCTTCTTTGCCTGCATTGAAGTGATCCGGGAAATTTACGATCACGTCGAGTGCGGGATCGTCCTTTGCACGACGAATGTTTTCCGCGCCCGTTTCGAGTCCGCGCAGAAGGAAGAGTTAGAACAGCTCTTCAAGCGCGGGGTTCACAAGTTCCAGCTTGGCGACATCGTGCGGAAGGAAGATCTGAAGCCGATCCTGGCCAAGGTGAATCTGGCATGGCCGGACCGCCGGTTCACCGTGGAAGTGGCGGGCGTGAAGGATCAGCCGCACGAAGTGCTGCGGAAGCTGGCTAGGGAAGGTGGCTTGAAGGCGATCACCGAGCGCATCCGCTACGGGAGACTGATGGCAGGCCGCGCCAATGAGGCGCTGTCCTGGTCTCACTTCATCCACGCCCATCTGATCATCGAGACGGAAGCCCAACAGCCCGCCGACGACTGGCAGTGATCTCCTTTCTAACTCTCCCAACAAAAAACCAATGAATACGCACACACCACAAGCCCCCTCCCTGGACGCCCGCGATTTCCTGAACACCACTGCCTCACGCGCCATCGGCCTCCTGCGTCTGCTGGGCATTGCCGCGACCAGCGACCAAAGCAGGCACGGGCCGCCCAGCCTTCAAGAAATCGATGCGATCCGCGGACTCGTCAGCGATACCAGCCTTGATCTCGGCTCCGCCATCGAAGCAGTCACCGAACAGCGTGAACGGAGGGCTTCTTAAAATGGCCCACAATCGCTCCAAAATGGTTTCGCCCCCTCCCATCGCCCCAGACGCTGCGTCAAACGCGCCACAGGCCCTTGCAAAAGCGTGCAGGAGGCATGCCCGATTCCTTCGAGATGCACCGAAATCCGGATTTTCGCCAATTCTTAACGAAAGGGGGGATTGTCCGATGAGTCCCGCCGCGCGGAAAGGGCGGAAAGCGGTGCGTCATGCTGCCGCCGAGACGGCGGCGAACCTCGCGCCGATCACTGCTAACAACGCGCCGGAATTCCGGGTCTATTGGATCTTGAAATTATGGGGCGGTAGAACGGCGGCGGAAGCCGAGTTTTTTGGAATCTCCGTTTACGATAATCCGATGCCCCACGAAGGAGTGGGCCACTTCGGATACGAAAGCCCGCGGGAGATGATGAAGGACCTCCGCAGGAAAGGCTGGAAGCCATCCCGGTTTACCGATTCCGAACACCAATGTTTCGCCAGAATCGAGGTGACCCCTTGCGGCTTCAATCTCGTTCGCTTCCCCAGCTACGCCGCCGCCATGGCGGATCACCGCGCCCGTATGCAGAAGTCTAACCAATCCCAACCATGAACTCAAACGATCTCACCCGCCCCAAGGGAATTCTGCTTTCGGAGACTCCCACAGCTTCCGCCCGGAAGTTTCCCAAATCGTCAGCATCAGCACTCCTGGAATCGCTGCCGGGCGGCCAAGATCTATCTCCCTGTGAGTTTGATGCAGCAGCGCGTGCCTTAGAAACGCATTTGCAAACCAGAAGCGGGGAAACACCGCAAAGCGCCCTGCTTGAGAACTGGGACGCTGTCCCGTTTTCAGCCAGTGCCGCGCCGACTCCTCTCCCAGCGTGTTCGTCTCCGGCGGAATCGGGCGGCCCCGCTCTGGCAGGTGTCCATCCTCCAACTCCTGAGCCAGCGATGCCAGTTCCTGAAACAACCGCAGGCTCACTTTTTCGCCTCTTCCGCCAAATCCGTGGGTGAGACTACGACCTAACCACCGCGAAGCGGCGTGCCTCTCTTGAAAGTTGTCCACGACAGGCCGATTCGAGAATGGGACTGAAACTCGTCGGAGAAGCGGACTGTTGTGGGC
>JBGSOI010000159.1:0-4812 GCA_041739215.1 Akkermansiaceae bacterium | reverse complement strand
GATCTCAGCAGGTCCGCCGGAATCCCCGCCGGGACCGCACCGGGGAGTTGCGGGAGTTCCTGGCTGGCCCGTGCCGCGCCGGAGGGATACCTGCCTAACAAGAGTTCGAGCGAGCGTGCCGCCTCGTCGCGCTCGAGTTTTCGCTGCTCCACCGCGCGTTGCGCGGATGAGACGTTGGTGCGGCCGAACTGGATGTCGAGCGCGCCCTCGCCGGTGCCGATGTAGTTGCGCTCGATGATCCGCAGGTTGCTTTCGAACGATGCCAGGGTTTCCTGTGCGAGCAGCACCTCCTGCTCGGCGGAAATCAGATTGCACCACGACTTGGCCGTATTCGCGGCGAGCGACAGGCGGGCTCCGCGGAAGTCTTCCAGCGCCGCGCGTTCCACCGCGTCGTCGGCGCGGTTCAGGTCGCGCAACCGGCCCCACAGGTCCGGCTCCCAATCGGCGGATAGATTCAGACCGTAATTCTCGCGGCGGGTATCGCCCGGCGAATCGCTAACCGACCCGCTGCCGGACAGGCCGGCCGATGGGAGGCTGCGCGAGCGGCCGATGATGCCCGCCTGTTTCGCCTCGCGAAATCGTGCGGCCGCGGCCTTGAGGTCGCGGTTGCCAGCCAGCGCTTCATCAACAGTTTTTGTTAGCCTTGCATCTCCCAGACCGGCCAGCCAGCCGCTGGAGATCCGCCCATCGCTGCCGCTTGAAACCGCTTTCCACGACCCCGGGGTGCGGATGGCCAGTCCGTCAACGGGACTTGCGAAGCGGCCGGCTTCACAGGAGACCGCCAGGACGACGCAGCTCAAAAGGACGGGACGGGTGAGAACGGATTTTCGCATGCGGTCAGTGAGCGTCTTCGGCGGTTCCAGTCGGGAGGGCGTCGTTGCGGCGGAACGGCCGCTTGTACCAAGTCCAACCACGTTTCAAGTGGCCGACCAGATCCTCGGCCGCGAGATAGGAGGCGGGAATCAGGAACAGCGTGATCGCGGTGGCAAACAGAATTCCGAACGCGAGCGACGTGGCCATCGGAATCAGCAGCTGGGCTTGCAGCGAGGGATCGAAAATCAACGGCACCAGCCCGACGAAGGTGGTGAGGGAAGTCAGAAGGATGGGCCGGAAGCGGCGGGTGCCGGACTGGATGACCGCCTCAAACATATTTTCACCGGCGCGCTTCTTCTGGTTGATGAAATCCACCATCACCAGCGAGTCGTTCACCACCACGCCGGCCAGCGCGAGGATGCCGAAAATGGATAGATACGACGGCGTGATGCCGAGGATCATGTGGCCGAACAACGCGCCGATCGCACCGAACGGTACCGCCAGCATCACGAAGAAAGGCTGATAGAGCGAGCGGAACGGGATCGCCAGCAGCGCGTACAGCGCCAGAAACAACGCGATTCCACCGATCAGGGTGCGGCTCTTGGTTTCCTCGTGCTCGGCGACGTAGCCCTGATAGCGCCAGGTGAGTTCCGGGTGTTTGTTGAAAACCGCATCCAGCCGTGGGGCGAGATTCCGGGAAATCGCGACCACGTCCACCGTCTCGTCCACCGGTTGCGCCGAAACGGAAGTCACCTGCGCGCCGTCGATGCGGTTGATATCCGAACGGGTGCGGGCAAACTGGGCGTTGGCCACCGAGCGGAATGGTGCTTCACCACCGGCCGGCGTGCGAATGCGGAGCTGTTCGAGCGTTGTTAGAGATTGGCGCTGGGCAAGCGGCATGCGGACCATCACCCGGATATCGTCGCGGTCGCGCTGGACCCGCTGAGCCTCCTGGCCGAAGAACGCGGCACGCACCTGGTTGGCGAGATCGCGCTGGGTGAGTCCGAGCGATTCGCCTTCCGGACGGATGGTGATGAGAAGTTCGTCGCGGTTTCCACCCGCATCATTGCCGGCGCTGGCGATACCCTTGTAGGATTCCAAAACCTCCTCGACTTCCTCCGTCACGGCGGTTTTCACTTCGGACGCCGGTCCGCGGATTTCCACTTCCAATGATTCCAGTTCGTTGTCGCCACCACCGCCGCGGTCGCCGGAAATGCGGAGATTCTCCACATCCGGGATCTCGCCTACGATTTCCAGCCAGCGGCTGGCAATCTCGCTGTTTTTCGGTCCGGGTTCCGAGCGCAGTCCGGGGTCGAGCACGTTGATCGTGACCGATCCATTCCTTGGATCGTAGCCCGGCCGTCCGACTCGTCCGCCGGCGGACGTGATCATGTCGCGGATCAGCGATTCGCCAGTTCCAGGATCGACGAACTCCTTGCGAAGCTGCTCCACCGCTGCGGCCACCTGTTGGACCCGCTCATCGGTGATCCGAACTGGCGTGTCACTGGGCATCTGGACACGGGCGTTGATGCGGTTCTGATCGATGGCCGGCATGTTGACGAAGCCCAGCCGCCCGCTTGTTAGGATTCCGACCGAGGCCATTCCCAGCGCCAGGAACCCGGCGAGTGTCGAATAACGATGGCGGGTGGTGAATCGCAGCGCCGGATCGTAAACAGAGTCCACGAATTTCTCCAGACCGTCCGCGATGGATTTCTGAAACCGCTCAAACGCGTTGAAATGCTTCCGGTGAACCTTGACGTGCTTGAGGTGGCAGGGCAGCGCCAGCTTCGACTCGATCAATGAAAATATCAGCACCGCGCCGACCACCGGCGGGATTTGCCTGCTGAAGGACCCGTAAAACCCATCGAAAAACATCAGCGGCACGAAGGCCACGATGGTCGTCAGCACGCCGAACGTCACCGGCACCGCCACCTCCTTCGCGCCCTCCGACACCGCGTCTAACGGAGGGAGACCTTCCTTCAGTTTGATGTAGATGTTCTCCGCCGTGACGATCGCGTCGTCCACCACGATCCCGACCACGATGATGAACCCGAAAATGCTCATCACGTTCGCGGTGATGCCGAAGTACGGCATCATGATGAAGCCACCGGCGAAAGCGACTGGGATGCCTAACACCACCCAGAACGCGATCATCGGCCGCAGGAAAAGTCCGAGCACGATCAATACTAACAACCCTCCCTGCAACAGGCTGGAAAGCAGCGTGCCCAACCGGCCTTCCAGCTCGATGGACGAGTCGTCCCAGACGTGGATGGAAATTCCTTCGGGAAACCGTTCGGACGCGGTTGCCGCATATCTTTTCACCGAGGCGGCGATTTCCAGGGCGTTTTCATCATTGAGCCGCAGCACTTCCACGAACAGCGCGGGCTTGCCATTGAAACGGTGCGATTGCCGGCCCTCCTCGAAGCCATCGCTCACGTTCGCAACACTCCCGAGCCTGACTTCCGAGCCCAGATTGTTGCTGATGACGATGTTTTCGAAATCCGTCCGCGTGTAGGCCTGCCCCTTCGAGCGAACCATTAGATTTCCCTCGTCCGTCTGGATGTTCCCCGCGGGCAGGTCAAGCGACGAGCGCTGGATGGCAGCGGTGAGATCGGCGAAGGTGAGCCCGTAGTCACGCAGCCGCATCGGATCCGCTTCGATGGCGATTTCGAGAGGGTTCGAGCCGAGCACCGTGGCCTGTGAAATTCCGCGCATCTCGATCAAATCATCCCGCACCCGCCGTGCGGCGCCGAGCAGATCCGTTTCGTCCATTTCGCCGACGATGGCGACCTTGATCACGTCGAACCACGCCGCGCTGTCCGGGATGGTCACCTGCGGTGGCTCGGTCTCGTTCGGCAGATTGGTCAGCCGGGTGACGCGGGTCTTGATTTCCTCTAGCATCAACCGCGTGTCCTCGCCCTCCTCGGCGCGGACGGTGATCCGGGCGTTCCCACTGGTCGCGCGGGATTCGACGAAATCCACTCCCGGCAGCCCTTCGAGCGCCCCTTCGATCGGCAGGATCACCGCCCGCTCCACATCCTCCGGGCTGCCACCGCGATAGCTGACGGTGATGTCCACCTGCTTGAAAACAATGGCCGGCTGAACTTCGAGCGGGACTTTTTCCTTAAACGACCAAGCGCCCCACAGCAACACGCCGAAGAGGAGGAAATTTGCCGCGATGTCGTTCCGCGCGAACCAGCGAATCATGAAACGGCGTAATACGCACGGAATGGGCCGATGTCTTGCGGGATTTGGGCGTTTTCTTGGATATTTGCGGATCTTAGGCAGCGCGGCTACGATTCATCCGGTTGCCGTCCCTTCACCGGCCCAGATGCCACTCGATATCGCCCCGGTTTCGGACTTCGTTGATCACTCGGGTCAGAACTTCAGAGATTTTGCGCCTCTCTGCTCGAAGTGATGCTTGCGAGCATCCACAACGGTTTCTGCCGAAACAGATCGATTGAAATTCACGAAACTTCATTGACGTGAGCATTCATCTCCCTAGCGACGGCCCACGTGTGCTCCCACACCACCGCTGCCATCCGGCGGCTTTCCTGTCCTAACCACCACTGCCACCTGATAGTCGAGATTGGGAGGGGTGACATGGTCCGTGCAGTGCTTGCGGCCCTCGACATCGATGTAACCGTCGTGGTCACGGTCCATGCCAGACCTAACTGGATTTCCCCATGGGTCGAAGACCTCGCCGCCCCGGATCCTGACAGCTTCCCGAACATCCGCTTGTGGTTTTGCTGCCTTCGCTTTGACAAGCGGTACGGACAGGAGCATGACATACGGCAAAGTCATCAGGAGAATGGCGGCGGTCGTCAGCAATGCATTCATAGGCAGGTGGAATGCATATAGGGAACTTCCATTTACTCGTAATTTGTTGTATTTCAGAGGATTCTGGCATGCTGAATGCTTGAATATCGATCATGGCTAAGGATCCGAAAAGATATATCGAACGGGCGGAGCGCGGTCTTTTTGATGCAATGGACCGCA
>JBGSOI010000128.1:0-15560 GCA_041739215.1 Akkermansiaceae bacterium | reverse complement strand
CGCGTCGCGACCATGCGCGTCGGCGGTCCGCAACCAGCGGGACGCCTTGTTCGCCGCGCGATACGCCGCCGCTTCGGCCAACAATCGTTCGATCGAGCTGTTAGGCAGTTGCTTCAACGGCGCGACACAGCGCCCGGGATGGGCGATCGCCACCTCCCGCTGCGGCCGGTTCAACGCGTCTGATAGCTGCATTTCCGAAATGACCACCTGCGGAACCTCGCGGTGATCAAGGGTGCGGGTGAAGATCCGCCGGGCGTCGGTTAGGAAAACCATGTGCAGGATCACCTCTTGGAAAGCGGGATTCACGGCATGGCCGTGCGACTCCCAATCCCCGGCCACGGGATCCAGTTCCAAAGGGCCGGTCCGCAGTTCGCCGTCAATCTCGACCGCCGCCTGGATGAAATCCGGCCCGGCCCCGCGGTTCCACTCGCCGAACTGCACGATACGAACAGTTTTACCGGTGGTCGTGCGGAAGTCCCTGCCGAATGCGCCGGCAAACCACAGGGCCTGCAACTCCAACTCCGGCGGCAGTCCGCTCGCCGCGGTTTCCTCAAACGCCAGCGGCGGATGCCAGATCGATTCTATCAAAAAGCTGTAAGTCATATCAACTGCCGGTCCGTTCAAGGGTTTTTTGCCGCAGGTGCCTTCGCCGGAGCGGACGGCGGTGCTGGCGGCGGTGGTGGATCGAGAATGTCCAGCCAGCCCTTCAAACTCTCCACCTCCGGCAGCGTACGGTAAACGATCAGGCCGTCCCGCAGCCCGCGAATCGCCGCATCCTTGCGATTCGCCGTCCGGTCGATGGCGATCAGGCTGAAATCCTGGCGCAGCTTGTCCTCGTCTTTCACATAATGTCCCCGCGCCGTGCGGAACCATCGCGCGGCTGCCGCAGGATCATTGAGCCGGAGAAAATCCAATCCCACCGCTTCCGCCAGAATCCCGCTCTTCATCCGCTCCGACGCTTGCTGCAACTGCCTCTGCCGCTCCAGCGGATTGGTCTTCCATTCCAGCGCGGCGGCCCGGAGCGCGCGGAACTCGATGTCGCCATCCTGCTTCACGCCGCTGCCGCCGAAATGTTTGAAGGGCCGATAAAGCGGATCGCCTAACACCACGCCCTGCCACGAGGTCACCGGCATCGCCATCCAACAGGCCTCGCCCCAGGTGAAACCTGCTATCAGACGTTGATGGAGGATTCCGAAATCGTGGGTGAGATGGAGGAACGGTTCGTAAACATTGCCGATCGTGACGGCAGCGCCTTTTTCCAGCAGCGGGCCGCTCCAGTTTTTTGAGGCGTCCGCCAGTTGCTCGGCGCTGAACGAGTGCAGATGCATGGCCACCGCCCCCTTGCGGAATTGGAAGCGGCTGTTCAGGAACGGTCCGCTCACGGACCAGTCATACCAGCCGTAATAGAGCGACGCGTCGGTCATCGGATAGTTTCTCGGCAGCGTGTCATTGAAGCGGTCCACCACCGTCGGGATACCCGCCGCGTTGTTGACCTTCACCACGGATTCCAGCCATTCATCGCCCTGCGGAAATTTATTGGCGATGTCCACATACGCCCGCCCCCACAGCCCGGTCTTCTCGACCTCGATCGCATCGCGGATCATCCGCTCGCAGGTTGCGAAGGTCGGCGCGTCGATCCTCGCAGTTAGAACGAGGAACGGCATGCTGGCCTCGGAAATCGACTTCTCGCTCTGATAGAACTTGTTCTCCAAAACCGCGTCCACCGGCAGGCTTTCGACCCCGAACATCGCCAACTCGGAATCCACCGAAGCGTCGTCCCGCCCGATGATCGGATTCTGCGGAGCCGCCGGCGGCGCGCCGGGTTTCGCAGGCTCTTTGGGAACCGGTTGAATCCGCAACGGCACGCCGCGCATCGTCACCAGCACGCGGATCTTGTTGATCACCGGCATTTTCACCCCTGCCCCGTCTTCCTGGCGCTTCCACCACCGCCGGCTCTCGAACTCACGGCGCAGCGGTTTCAAAATCCATTTGTCGTAATCCGCGCGGGAAATGTCCGCTGCTTTCGGCATGTCCAGCGCGATGAGGTTCTCAATCGGGATCCCGCGGGCCAGCCGATAGATATCCGCCAGCTTCCGCGATTCCGGCACCGTGGAATTGTAAAGCACCGCCACCGATTCCGGCGATATCGCCGCGCCTGATACCGCGGGGAATCCCGCGAGCAGAAGCAAAACCATCGCCAATGTCTTCATCGCGCGAAGCATGCCCGGATGCCCGGATCATGCAAGACCCGGCGCAATGGATGTCGTTCAACCGCGACGAGCGGGGTTGCGGATGGCCGGGCTTCTGCTATTGCCTCGGATGCAAACCACCATGGAAAACCCAGACTCCACTCCCCGCCACGGCATCGTTAGAATGATCCGGCTGTTGCTGGTGATCACCGGAGTTCCGATGGTGATGCTCGTGGGCTGCCAATCACAGTTGATCTATTTTCCACGCCCCTACGCACCCGGCACCACTGCGGAATGGGAGCAGCGAACCGCTGGCAGGAAGATCGATTTCACAACGTCGCAAGGGCGGCAGCGGGCGTTTCTGCAGGGAAATCTGAAGTCACCTCGAAACCTGTGGATCGTCTGCGGCGGCAACGGGACCGTAGCGCTCGATTGGTCCGAGTGGCTAGAGGAGCACGCCCCGAAGGAGGACGCGTGGTTGTTGGTGGATTTCCCAGGCTATGGAGATAGCGAAGGCGCGCCGACACCGGGACGCATCCGCGAAAACCTTAAGGCTGCGGTACCGCTGGCGTCTCAGGAAATCGGTTGGTCGGGCCAGCCAGACGCGGGCAGGTTACGGTTTTTCGGCCACAGCCTCGGAGCCGCGGCAAGCTTGATCGTGGCTTCGGATTTCAAGATCCAGCGTGGTGTGCTGATCGCGCCGTTCACCAGCACGATGGCGATGAGCCAACACATGACTGGTCTGCCACTGGGTTTTCTCGTTTGGCACCGTTTCGACAACTCGGCCCGCCTCGCGGAACTCGCCGCGCGGGGGCCGGGCGAGATCATCATCTTCCATGGCACCGACGACGAGGCGATCCCGGTCGCGATGAGCCGGACGCTGGCGGCCGAACAAAAGGAAATCGTCCGCCTCAGGGAAATCCCGGGCGGACGACACAATACAATTCAGGAAACGCACGCGGAAATGGTTGCCGCGGCGTTGACGGAAATCGGCGGGAAATGATCAGCGCGAAGCCGGACCGCGACGGTTATTGCGACCGGAGGCGTTGCTGTAGTCACGGGTGCCGCCATTGCTGCCACGGCTGCGGTTGCCACCACCACCGCCGCCACCTTGGCGACCGCGATTGCCACCGCCCTGGACCATGCCGCCGCCGGTTCTCATCCGGAGATGGCGATCGGCCAGTGATTCGTCGTGCCATGCGTGGTCATCCCAGCGGGGCACGGGCATTTTGATGACTTTCTCGATTTCCCGGAGGAACTCGCGTTCGTCCTCCGCGCAGAACGAAACCGCGCGGCCCTCGGCACCAGCCCGACCGGTGCGGCCGATCCGGTGGACGTAAGCTTCCGGTTCGTTGGGCAGGTCGAAATTCACGACCAGTCCGACGTCTTTCACATCCACGCCGCGGGCAGCGACGTCGGTGGCGACGAGCACGGGCGTGAGGCCCTTCTTGAATTTTTCGAGCGCCTTCTCGCGCTGGGCCTGCGACTTGTTGCCGTGGATGGCATCGGCCGGGAAGCCGGCTTCACAGAGGCTTTTCGCCAGCTTGTTAGCACCGTGCTTGGTACGGCTGAAAACAATCGTGAGTTTACCCGTCGCGGCGGTCGATTGGCCGCGCAGGAGTTGTTCCAGCAGCGGGCGCTTGTTCTCGCGATCGACGAAACAGACCTGGTGCTCGATGCGCTCGGCGGTGGTCGTCCCCGGATCGATGCTCACCCGGGCTGGGTTGCGCAGAATGGTGTGGGCGAGCTCGACGATGCTTGGTGCCAGGGTCGCAGAGAAAAACAACGACTGTCGGTTGGCGGGAAGCAGCGAAACAATCTTTTTCACATCGCGGGCGAAGCCCATGTCGAGCATGCGGTCCACTTCATCCAGCACGAAAAACTCGACGCCTGATAGATCGACGGCGCGTTGTTCGATCAGGTCCAGCAGACGACCGGGAGTCGCGACGAGAACATCGACGCCGCCGCGCATCGCGGAGACCTGCGGGTTCTGGCCGACGCCACCGTAGATGAGCGTTTGCTTGAAGCGGATGTGGGCGCCGTAAGTGGTGAAGCTCTTGCCGACCTGGCCGGCGAGTTCGCGGGTCGGAGCCAGCACCAGCGTGCGGCATTGGCGGGGCTTGATCTGCTTCGGCCTTTCGTTGATCGCATGCAGGATCGGCAGGGCGAAACTCGCGGTTTTGCCGGTGCCGGTTTGGGCGCAGCCGAGAAGGTCGCGGCCTTCTAGCAGCAGCGGGATGGCCTGGGCCTGGACTGGGGATGGCGTGGTGTAGTTCAGCTCGCGCAGAACACGTTGGAGGGGCGCGGCCAATGGCAACGCCTCGAATTCATTCGGGGTCATGTTGGTAGGGTGCCTGCCTCATCCCGGATGGGCGGCAGGCGGTGTCGATGAGCGGTTGGAGTAACCTCAAACAATCTCTCATCGATGAAGACCGGAAAAGGGTGGAGCCATTCGATCGACTCCCCGCGCGCCGGAACCGGCGTGCGCGGTGAGGCAATAGCCGGTTGCGGGGCGATGACAAGACTTTTCCGGATTTTCTCCAACAACGTCGGTGCGGGATAGTCGATGATTTCCTTTGAAATCGGGCATATCACAATTCGAGGATCCCACGCGATTGCGGTGGTTAGAGCGCCAATTTGGAGGTTTACGCGACGGGTTGTCGTGACAAGATTCCGCCCGTGCAACCACCCGGAAAACGCCTCGCCGGCATCCTGATTCCCGCTTTTTCGCCGCGCCGCGTTGGCGACTTGGGAATCGGTGACACCCTTGCCCTGCGCGAGTGGATCGACTGGGCCGCGGAGCATCATGTGGGGTTTATCCAGCTTCTTCCGATCAATGAGAACGGCACCGACGAGAGTCCCTACAGCGCGATTTCCTCGGTGGCTCTCGATCCGATTTACCTCGCCCTCGAAGTCGCGCAAATCCCGGGGCTGACGGAAGCCGATCTTACAAAGGCGCGGGAGCAACTGAAGTCCGCCGTGCAATCGCCACTGGTGAACTACCCGGCGGTGCGCACCGTGAAACGCAACCTGCTGGAACTCGCTTGGTCGAGATTCGGGACCGCCTCGCCGGAGTTGGTCGAGGAATTCGCGCAATTCCGCAAGCTGGAGGCGGAGTGGCTGGAAGAATACGCGGTGTTCCGTTTTCTGATGGAGATCCACGGCGAAGGACGGACATGGGACCAATGGCCCGAAGCTTGCCGCACGCCGCGATCCGCGCGGCTGTTCATCGAAAAACTCCACAAGCGCGATGCGGCTGGCGTCGATGGCCGGCTCGGATTCTTCGCGTTCGTCCAGTGGCTGTGTTTCCGCCAATGGCTGGCCCTGCGCGACCACGCCGAACTGCGCGGAGTGAAACTGATGGGCGATGTGCCCATCGGCATCAGTTGGCACTCGTGCGATGTCTTCTTCGCCCGTGACGAATTCATGCTCGACTGGTGCGGCGGTTCGCCGCCCGAAGGGATGGGCCAGGACGATCCGTTTTTCCAGCAATGGGGCCAGAACTGGGGCATTCCGCTCTATCGCTGGGATCACATGCAGGCCAACGGCTTCATCTGGTGGAAAAAGCGGATCGCGCGGCTGACCCGGATTTTCCAGATTTTCCGGCTCGATCACATCCTCGGCTTTTATCGGATCTATGCCTTTCCATGGCGGCCGGAGCGCAACCATGAGTTCATCGGGCTCAACCACGAACAAGCCGCCTCGATCAGCGGTGGTCACCTGCCCCACTGGTCCCTGCGGCCCGACGACTCCGTGGAAAACAAAGCCGCCAACCGCGACGACGGCGACGTCCGCCTGCGGGCGATTCTGGAAGCTGCGAATGGCGCCGAAGTCATCGCCGAGGACCTCGGCTGGGTGCCCGAATACGTCCGCCCGCACCTCGCCGATCTCGGAATCGCCGGCTTCCGCATTCCGCATTGGGACTGCAACGATCACGGCCACCCCACTCCCGGCAACGCGTTTCCCGCAAACACCTTCGCCACCTATTCCACCCACGACCACGACCCCGTCAACGGTATCTGGCGCGGCTGCCTGCGGGCAATCCAACAGCATCAGGAAAGCCCCACCGAGCAGACCGGTTGGAACGTCGGCGGTGCCTATAGCACCTTGCGGATCCTCTCCGAGTTTGCCGGCATCCCCATTCCCAATCACGCCCCTTGGCCGCCATACACCGAAGGTATCCGGCTGCGGCTCATCAAGGCGCTGTTCTCCTCAAACTCGCACTACGCGGTCTTGATGATCACCGAGCTCTTCAGCCTTGATGACCGGATCAACCAGCCCGGCACCTCCGGCGGTGAGAACTGGCGCTTCCGCTTGCCCTGGACCTTGAACGAAATCCGCGGCGATCCCCAGTTGCTGGCCAACTGCGACAAACTCGCGATGATCATCAGCATCACCCGCAGGGCGTGAGCTGGCGGAGGTGCATCGTTGTTAGCGTCCCCGACCAGCCGGTCTTGCCAACCTTGCAAAATGGAAAACTCGGAATTGTTCCAAAAATCAGCTTGCCAATCTCCGGGTCCGCTTCTATTCGTCCCGCCCCCGCACGCGGGAAATGAAGGCGAGGATAGCTCAGTTGGTAGAGCAGTTGGCTTTTAATCAATTGGTCCTGGGTTCGAGTCCCAGTCCTCGTACTTCCTTCATTCCATTTGGCCAGTGATCCGGGCAAAGAGCTTGGAGGAATTGGAGAGCGGATTTTGAAAATTGCGTTTCCATCGCTTCCGCACTCATCTTGCTTTGACCCCGTCGAGCCAAAGCCCGGTCATTCGCCAATCATGGGCCTTGATGTGGATCGGCCGCTGGATGCGTTCGGCGAAATACCCGGGCCAGATCGATCCGTCCGCCGCCTTCCAATGTTCGGAAAACGTGACGTCAACATCCGCCCCGCGCGTCGAATCCAGTCCGTTGAGTGAGAACTGGAAGCGCCGCATCAATCCGCTATCCCGGCCGATCCAAGCGATGAAGTGGTCATCCGCTGCGGCTCCGATGCCAGGACTCAATCTCCCGGTCACCAGATCACACAGCTCTCCGTCGATCAGTCCAGGCTCAAGCAGCGATAGATCACGTCCCTGCCCGACGAGCCATGACGGGCCGAACAGAAATATCGTGTAGGCGTCCGCCACCAGCGCGGCGGCTGCGATGACATCACCATCCTTGGACGCGAGGCCATTCACCCACACTTCGGTCTTCGGCCGCTGCCGTTTCACCTGTTTCGTGCCCAGTGGCCCCGTGTGAAGCTGGAGCACTCGGCCGGACCGCGTCTGATAGATCTCCGACGACCGCTTGCGGAACCCTGGATCGGTCAAAACCGGCTGCAGCCGGGTGGTCAGATCGCCCCATTCGCCGTCGTAGCTGACTTTCACGCTGCGATAGTTTTTCCAGGGATTTCCTGTGATCGAGGCTGATCTTTTGAGGACGGCCGCGGCATCGCTACCCGATCTGCCGCCCCTTGCTTTCCCGGGAACCGGCAGGCTGGAGCAGGACACCAGAAGTGAGGCGGCGAGAAGAACGGCTGGGAGACGCATTGCCGAGATTAGATCCACTTTTCGCCCGGTCAAGTGGCCAAGCTACAGAAGCTCAACAAGCAGGTGGACGAACTCAGCGAACTGCAACGTCTCCACTACGCGTCCGACGACTATGCCATGTTGTGACAAGAAGAACACCCGGCTGATCATTTCCGAGATCATCCTCGACGTCTTCAAAAGCCTCAAGATGGCTTATCCCAAGCTCGGCGAGGAACAAATGGAGGAGTTGAAATCGATCCGTGCCAAGCTGGTGGAATGACGTCGCTCCCCCGCAAGCCCGATTTGCCACGTCAATACCCGGCACCACCTCCTGTCAACTCCCGGCAAGCATCCGGATGCTGCCTCAAACGGCCGAAGCGGCGGTTCACGGCACCAGGGTGAAGCGAAGACGCATCATCTGGCGGTTGTGGTCGACGAGCGGGAAAATCGAGCGGATCACGACGCTGTCGCGATTGGCATCCAACTCTGTCGAGCGGACTTCGACGGCGTCCTCGGAATTGATTCGCCAGTTGAAATCGTCGGTGGCGATTTCCAATTGGATTTGCAGGGCGGGATCGGAGCCCGGCTTGAGACGATTGAAGCTCACGGCGGGGAATTTGACGCCTTCCACCATCTCCTCAATGAACTCGACGAGGCCGGGGCCGTCGGCGGGGTCGAGCGGATCGGAGCCGACGCCGTATTCCAAGAGATTACCGACGCCGTCCTTGTCGGCATCGGCGAGCAGGCCGCTGATGGCCGGGTTGGCGAGTTCGGTGGCATCGAAATGCAGCCGGCGCCACTGGTTGAACGGCGTGTCGATGACAGTTAGGTCCACCGCGGCGCTGGATGATTGTGGGCCGCCAGAGCCCGTGTTGCCGAGGTCATTCGCTTGGAGGAAAAGGGGCACAACTCCCGGGAAAAGCCCATTGGTCGAGTATGTCATTCCGCCGGACGCCAACGTGGTGGTGATGTCGGCAACGGGTGCGGTCACCGTGACGAGGTTGGATGAATTTCCGGTGACCTTGCCGGCGAGGCCGCCACTGCTATCGAGTTGCAAAAGTCCGCCGCTCACCTGGAAGGTGATGGTGATGTTAGAACCTCCAGAGTCGGGATCGGAAACGCCGAGTCCGGTGATCGGCGAGGTGGTCTCAGTGGCGAGATTCGGGACGGGCGAGCTGGTGAGGATGGGCGCTTCGTTCACGTTAGACACGCTGATCGTGAAAACCTTGTCGAAGGTGTTGAGGCCCGGATCGGTCGCGCGGACGCTGATGGCGTGGCTGGTGGCGATTTCGAAATCGATCAGGTTGCCGTTGTCCACCTGCACCTGCGCGAGTCCCGCACCGCCGAGTTTGAAACTGCCGCCGGCGGAATCGGTGAGGGAGAAAGTGACGTTGCCGCCATCGTCCGGATCGCTGGCGGTGAGCGTGCCGACCACGGTATTGGTCGGGCTTTGCTCGTTGACGGCCAGCGACGAGAACTGGATATCGGTGGGGCCGGTGGCGGCGGCGTTGACCGTGAGGGTGAAGGAAACCGGCTGGGAATCCAGGGCTCCATCATTGGCTGTCAGCGTGATGAGGGCGGATCCGCTGGCTCCGGCGACGGGGGTGAGCGTCATCTGGGTGGCGGCTCCGCTGCCGCTGAACGTGATCTTGCTTGCAGGGATCCGGGCGGGATTTCCGGAGGTGGGAGTGGCGGAAACATTCGCGGCAGCGGTGTCGATGTCGCTGACATTCAGGCCGACTGCGAGCGGTGTGTCCTGATTGGTGATTTGATTGCCGGCGGCTTGGATGGCAGGCGGGTCGTTGACCGGATTCACCGTGACCGTGAAACTGCGGCTGGCCGAAAGCCCTCCAGCGTCGGTGACCGTGACGGTGACGGTCGATGAGCCGCTGGCATTGGCGGCGGGGTCGATGATGACCGTGCGGCTGCTGCCCGAGCCACCAAAGGTGATGCCCGAGAGCGGAGCGACGAGCGGATTGGTCGTGCTGCGCGCAAGGGTGAGCGCGCCGGTCGCGGTTTCAGTGTCGGCGAGGGTGAAGGAGGCGGTGACCGGCGTGTCTTCCGCCGTGGCCTGGTTCGCGATGGCGGTGATGGTGGGAGAGGTGTTGGGGCCGCCGGTGGGTGGCGGAGCGACATCGGGTTTCATCCGGGGTGGTTACGGTGTGAGCGTATTTGAATCTGCTTTCATGCTTCGTAATAATCTTTCGGCTCTGTCCTCCTCAACCGCAACGGATGCCATCCCTGAATTCTAGCCGGCGGATGTGGATTCGCTATGGGGTATAAACCCACCGCGAATGTTGTGAGGAGACCGACCGCTGAAATCGAATCCAGCGAAAGATGCCAAAAATCGATCCGACAATGAAGGGATCTTGTCCGCAGGATATACGCTTTCGAGGAGTAGCCCGACTCGTGATTGGGATGCCGCGAACGAAGCGTGTCCTGCCGATTGCCGGGATGCATGAAAACCGGCTGGCGGATTCGCATCCACCAGCCGGTTTGTCTGACATTTTTCGCCGTTTAGTCCTTTTTGATAGGCACAATGAACATGCATTCCTCGCCATCTGCATTGACAATCTTGAATGACGTGGACTTGGGTCCACTCGGACGTGGTCCGACGGTCTTCACGGTGAATTTCTTTTTACAACTCGGGCAGTGAACGTCCCCCCCGTCGTGACAAAGAGCCGCAACCTGCTTGTCGTCGGCAACCTCCTTCACCGTGACGGATTTGCATTCCATGCAAACCTCGGCATAGTGACTGCCCTTCTTCATTGCCATGATCTCTTCTTGAGTTGAACCCGATTTCATGGGGATTTCTGCGGCAAGACTCGCGTTGGCACGTTGGGCCGAAGCCGATGTGGCAAGGCCCAACACACACGTTGCGAGTGCAGCTGCTCTTAATGAGGATTTGATAGTTGTGGTGATTTTCATGATTATGGTTATTTCTTGTCTATTGTTGTTACTGTCTTTTTACTCAAGCCTTCACGTCGTTGCGTGTTAGCTGGAAATTCTTAATATTGCATTCCGCCGTCCCCGACTTCCTTCCGACCCGTCAGTTGCGCGTTGATTTCCAAAATCACCTCGCTCAAACCGGTATGTGGTAGCAAAACTACTGAACCGGCCCTTGCTCCGCAGCCAGCGATTTGATGTGTGTGGTGAGGATCCCTCCGCAGTCAGGCTGCCATGGTTTGTTTGATGTGTGGTTGGCGTCATCAAGTTTGCGCAAACTCAGTCATCCCCGGGTCCCTCCGGCACCTCGGCGATGAGTTGCTGCATGACTGCCACCTTTGAACCGATGAAGAGCACGTTCAGCAGATTAATCTCTTGACGAGTGGCTCCCGCGGTCCGGATTTTCATGTCCCCGGAACCGCAGCCGAGGAGCCAGTGGCGAAAAATATCATCACGATGCTTCTCCAGCCCCATGCCCTGAGCGTTCAGTGAGTTCGATTTGTTTATAGACTTGGTCTTCCATGCAATAACCTTGGATGCTAAATCACGGGCGCTCCATGGGGTGTTCCCCTACCGGGGTTCAATTCGCTGCCAGGAGACCAAGCACCCGGCAAACCGAGCGAGCGATCATCAGTTCTTCGTCCGTGCAAATGACCCGCACCGTGGCGCGGCTATTATCCATGGAAACCACACCGGCGGAGACCGCGTTGCGCCATTCGTCGAGATCGATGCCGAGGAAGTCGAGCCCCTGGCAGATCCGGGACCGGACCTGCGGTGAGTTCTCGCCGATACCGCCGGTGAAGACGAGCGTGTCCAGCCCGCCAAGCGCCGCGGCAAAGGAACCGTTCCATTTTTTCGCCTGATAGCAGAACAACGCCACAGCTTCCGCGGCCCTAACATCCGTTGCTTCATTTGCCAGCAGATCGCGCATGTCGGAGCTGGTTTCGGAAATGCCTAGCAGGCCGGATTCCTGGTTCACCAACCGGTCAAACTGTGCCGGAGTCATCTGCTCGCTGCGGGACAGAAAGGAAAGCAAGCCCGGATCCAGATCCCCGGAACGGGAGCTCATCACCAGACCGGCCGCCGGGGTGAAGCCCATGCTGGTGTCGATGCTGTGGCCATCGCGCACGGCGGCCAGGCTCGCGCCGTTGCCAGCATGCGCGAGGATCACCCGCCCCTTTGTGTCCGCCGGGTCACCGAGGCGGGCGAGTTCCTCCATCAGGTAGGCGTAGGACAATCCGTGGAAACCGTAACGTTGAACTCCCATCGCTTCGTAGCGGCGCGGGATGGCAAGTATTTTGGCCACGTGAGGCATGTCATGGTGAAACGCCGTATCGAAGCAGGCCACCTGCGGCACCTTCGGATGACGCTGTCGGACCACCTCGATCAACTCCAATTCGCGCGGCAGGTGTTCGCGATCGTAGGGCCTGTGACGGTCGAGTTCATCCAACAATTCCCGCGTGATTCGCTCCGGTGTGGTGTGTTGAATGCCATACACGACCCGGTGTCCCACCGCCCTGAGCGATTTGAAATCCTGGTGTTCTTCGAGCCAATCGATCAATGCATTCGCTGCCGTTTTGTGATCGGAAGCGGCGATGTCACGGCTGGCTTGCGGCGCTCCATCCGAATCGTGAAACAGCAGCTTCGTGCCGCTCATGCCGATGCGATCCACTTAACGATGGAGCCCGCGCTTCAGCGGTTCGCCCATTTGATAGATCGCGAACCGGATGCTCGATGAGCCACCGTTGAGAGTAAGAACGAAGGGCAACGGTTCCGCCTTGATCGCGCTCACAGTTGCACCTTCCGCAACCGTAGGGCGTTCGTGATGACCGACACGGAGCTCAGGCTCATCGCGGCACCCGCGATGATCGGGCTGAGCAGCAAGCCGAATAATGGATAGAGCACTCCGGCGGCGATGGGGATGCCGAGCGCGTTGTAGACGAAGGCGAAAACGAGATTCTGGCGGATGTTGCTCATGGTGGCGCGGCTGAGGCGGATGGCCTGGGCGATGCCGCGTAGGTCGCCTTTCACCAGCGTAATGCCCGCGCTCTGCATGGCCACGTCGGTGCCGGTGCCCATGGCGATGCCAACTTCGGCTTCGCTGAGGGCGGGCGCGTCGTTGATGCCATCACCGGCCATGACGACGTGTTTGCCCTCAGCCCGGAGCTTCTTCACATGGGCGACTTTTCCGGCAGGTTCAATCTCGGCCTCCACCGAATCGAGACCGAGTTGCTTGGCCACGGCAGCGGCGGTGCGGCGGTTGTCGCCGGTGAGCATGACGAGCTTCAGGCCAAGTGCGTGGAGGTCCTTGATGGCCTCGGCGGTGGTGGCTTTGATCGGATCGGCGACTGCTAGAATCCCCGCGGCCTTGCCATCGATGGCGACAAACATGGCGGTCTTACCATCTTCCTGGAGTTTCACGGCGGATGCTTCCAGCGGTTCCAAATCGGCGATCTTTTCGTCGCGCAGAAAATCCGGCTTTCCCACCATCACCACGCGTTTGCCCACGGTGCCGACGACGCCGCCAGCGGTCACCGAGCGGAAGTCTTTCACCGGTTCGAGAACGATATCCTGGGCCTTTGCTCCCTGCACAATCGCTGCGGCGAGCGGGTGCTCACTGCCCTGTTCCAACGAGGCTGCAAGCATCAGGAAATCCTTCGTGTCGAACCCTTCGGCCGGCAGAATATCGATCAACTTCGGCTTGCCTTCCGTTAGTGTGCCGGTCTTGTCCACGACCAGGGTGTCCACTTTTTCCAAACGTTCGAGCGCCTCGGCACTCTTGATGAGCACGCCGAGTTGGGCACCGCGTCCGACTCCGACCATGATGGACATCGGCGTGGCCAGACCGAGCGCACACGGGCAGGCGATGATGAGAACGGCGACCGCGTTGACGATGGCATGGGCGAGTCTGGGTTCCGGCCCCAGCCACATCCAAAAGACAAAAGTGAGGGCCGAAACCGCCAGCACCACGGGCACGAAAATGCCAGCGACCTTGTCGGCCAAGCCTTGGATCGGCGCGCGGCTGCGCTGGGCTTCGCTTACCATCGTGACGATTTGACCCAGCAAGGTGTCGCTTCCGACGCGCTCGGCTTTCATCACAAATCCACCGGTGCCGTTGACCGTGCCGCCGGTCACTTTGTCGCCAACAGACTTTTCAACCGGGAGCGGTTCGCCGGTCAACATGGACTCCTCCACGCTGGAATGGCCCTCGATGAGTTCGCCGTCCACCGGCACTTTGTCCCCGGGAACCACCCTCAAATGATCGCCTACCTTCACCTGGTCCAGCGGCACCTCCTTGTCGCCGCCATCCGCGATGAGGCGTGCGGTGGGTGGAGCCAGATTGAGCAGTGCCTTGATGGCGCTGCCGGTCCGGCTGCGGGCGCGGAGCTCAAGCACCTGGCCTAACAATACCAATACGACAATCACCGCGGCGGCCTCGAAGTAGATGGCCACCTTTCCATCATGTCGCATGGAGTGCGGAAATATTGCAGGCAGCAGCATGGCGACGGCACTGAACACAAACGCCGCCCCCACCCCGATGGCGATCAGGGTGAACATATTGAGATTCCAATTGATGATGGAACGCCAGCCACGCTGGAAAAACGGCCACCCCGCCCAAAAGGCCACCGGCGTGGTCAGCGCGAACTGAATCCAACGCGAAACATCACTTGTCACCCAAGACTGCCGCCCTAACGGCGGGATCATGTGCGCCATCGCCAGCAGGAATACCGGCAAGGCCAGTGCCGCGCCGATCCAGAAACGCCGCGTCATGTCTTTGAGTTCGGCGTTTTCGCCCTCATCTCCGCCTGCGGTCGCATCCATCGGTTCCAGCGCCATACCACATTTCGGGCAGGGGCCGGGATGGTCCTGCTGCACTTCCGGGTGCATCGGGCAGGTATAGATCGTCTTGGCCTTGGCTTCTGCCGCTGGCTTTTCCGGCGATGACTTTGACGCTTCAGGCTTTGCCGTCACGGCTTCTGATAGAAATTTCTCCCGGCAATGTTCGCTGCAAAAATAGGCCGTCTGCCCGTCGCGTTCCTCATGCAGCGAGGTCGCTTCGTCCACTGTCATTCTGCAAATGGGGTCGATAGCCATGATGGTGATTGTTGAAAGTTAGAACCGAACGGTGAAGCCCGCTCCGACGCCGTATTTGGAATCCCAGAGTGCGGTGGCAGAAAGAGCCTGCGTTAGGGTGTAGCTGAGCCCGGCCTGATAGGACCATTTCTCACGCGTGTCGTATTCCACGTCGCCGAAGATCCCGATGCGCGGAGTGAGCATGAGTTCGCGCATCACTTTGATCCGCGCCCCGCCATCGGAGTCGATCCAGGCGGAGGAAAGGAAATTTCCCGGAAGCAGGTAGCGGATGCCGGCGATGAGGCGCTCATCCTCCGCCGTGAAATCATTGCCCTCGGCATAAACCCCGGCAAATACGGTGGTGAATCGATTGAAATAGCGGCCATAGGTGAGTTCGCCTTCCCAGTCGGTGCCCTCAACTCCATCCCAACCGGCCTCCCATCCCAGGGAGAAGACGTTGAGCAGACTCGAAACCGTGAGGTCGCCCTGCGTCATGTTGCTCAGCAGATCTGCATAACCATAGAAAAACACCGGGCTGGCTTCATCATAGATTCCATCTCTAACTGCCTGTGTCGCCGGATCCGGGGTGTATCCCTCGTATTTCACCACCCTCGCCATGCCGCTCATCATGTGATAGAGCAAGTGACAGTGGAAGAACCAGTCGCCCGGTTCGTTGGCCATGAACTCGATAACGGTGGTGGACATCGGCTCGACGATCACGGTGTGCTTGAGCGGGGCATGGTCGCCCTGGCCGTTGATGACGCGGAAGAAATGGCCGTGCAGGTGCATCGGGTGATGCATCATGGTGCGGTTGATCATGATGAATCGCACCACTTCGCCTTCGCGGATC
>JBGSOI010000075.1:0-24674 GCA_041739215.1 Akkermansiaceae bacterium | reverse complement strand
GCGCGACCGACGGCACCGCGGCTGGCAGCGGCCGTCTGGCACTCGCCCGCGAGATCGCTTCCGCCGACAATCCCCTAACCGCGCGGGTCCAGGTGAACCGGCTGTGGCACCACCTAACGGGCAAGGGACTGGTTGCGACGGTGGACGACTTCGGGGTGATGGGCGAAGCGCCGAGCCATCCTGAATTGCTCGATCGCCTTGCCTTGGATTTCGTGGCGGGCGGCTGGTCGAACAAGGCGATGATCCGCCGCATCGTGCTATCGCGGACCTATCGGATGTCGTCAGGATCCGTCCACCAGGACCCGCGGGCAGACGAGGTGGATGCACCTAACATCCTGCTCCACAAATTCCGCGTCAGGCGGCTGCCATCCGAATCGATCCACGATGCCATCCTCGCCGTGTCCGGCGAACTCAACCGCAAGCAGGAGGGCCCCGGCGTGCCCGGGTTCCTGGATTCCTTCATGGAAGGTCGTGGCAAACCAGCCAGCGGCCCGCTCGATGGCGACGGCCGCCGCAGCATCTACACCCGCATCCAGCGGAACTTCCTGCCACCCTTTCAAATGACCTTCGACATGCCGGTGCCCTTCACGGCGATCGGCCGGCGCTCGAGTTCGAATGTCCCTGCCCAGTCGTTGGTCCTGATGAATGATCCGTTTGTCGTCGCTCAAGCCGGCAAATGGGCGCAGCGGTTGCTCGCGGAGAAGGATCCGGACGAGCGCATCCGGCAGGCCTATCTAACTGCCTTTTCCCGCGAACCCGATGCCGACGAACGCCGGTTGATCGACGGGTTTCTGGAAGAGCAAAGGGCGCTGCTCGGTAGTGCCGCCGACGACCCGGCCTTGTGGACCGGGTTCTGCCACCTGCTCCTCAACCAGAAGGAATTCACATTTCTCCGATAGGCGCCCGCCATGCATTGCCACCGATTCATTCCAACCCCGCTGACCCGCCGCGAAATGCTCATCCGCGGAGCCCAGGGCTTCGGGGCCGTGGCGTTGTCTTCGTTGTTAGGCGACCGTACTTTCGGAGCCGCGTCTCCTTTGCCGCACTTCCGCCCGCGCGCCCGCAGCGTGATCTTCCTCTACATGGATGGCGGGCCGTCGCAGGTGGATACCTTCGACTACAAGCCGATGTTAGAGAAACACGACGGCCAGGACGCGGCGACGTTGATGGGCAAGCTCGAACCCACCCAGTTCGACAACATCGGCAAGCTGATGAAGTCGCCGTGGAAGTTCGACCGTCACGGCGACTGCGGGCACTGGATCAGCGAGCTCTTTCCCCACGTCGCGAAGCACGCCGACAAGCTGGCGGTCGTGAAATCCTGCGTCTCGAAATTTTCCGAGCACACCGCGGCGAACTACTTCCTCCACACTGGCTCCGGCCTGCAAGGCCGGCCGAGCATGGGGACCTGGGTCGGCTACGGGCTGGGCAGCACCAGCCAGGACCTGCCGGGATTCGTCGTCCTCAATGGTGGCCTGATCCCGCCCGGCGGACTCGACAACTTCGGCTCCAGCTTTCTCCCCGCGAACTTCCAGGGATCGATCTTCAAGCCGCAGGGCCAGGCGGTTTCCAACATTTCCCCCAGCGAGGCCCGCACCGGCATGCAGCGCGCCAAGCTCGACGCGCTGCGCTCGCTTGACCAACTCGGCAGCGCGACTTTCGGCAGCGATCCCGCCGTCGAGTCCGCCATCGCAAACTACGAAACCGCCTTCCGCATGCAGTCGGCGGTGCCCGAATTGATGGCGATCGATGGGGAAAGCGAAGCGACACGGAAGAGCTACGGTTTCGAGTCGGACTGGGAACAGACCCGCACCTTCGGGCGCCAATGCCTCGTCGCACGGCGGCTCGTCGAGCGTGGTGTTAGGTTCATCGAACTCACCTGCCCGGCCAGCGGCCCCGAGCGCTGGGACCAGCACACCGACCTGCGCAATCAGCACGCTAACAATTGCCGCACCGTCGATCAACCGATCGCCGCCCTCCTCGGCGACCTCCATCAGCGTGGACTGCTGGAGGAAACGCTCGTGGTCTGGACCGGCGAATTCGGCCGCACTCCGTTCGCCCAAGGCAACGACGGCCGCGATCACAACCCCTTCGGCTACAGCATGTGGATGGCTGGCGGCGGCATCAAGGGCGGCGTCTCCCATGGCGAAACCGACGAGTGGGGCTACAAGGCCATCCGCGACAAGGTCGAGATCCACGATCTCCACGCCACCATGCTTCACTTGTTAGGAATCGACCACACCCGCAGCACTTTCCGCTTCGGAGGCCGCGACATGCGCCTCACCGATGTCCATGGCCATGTGATCCGGGAAATTCTGGCGTGAAGGGGAGTCGCACACCGGCGGAATCTCAATCCGGTGTGTGGATTTCATTCGCCAGAAGTTGTTCAAATCCTCGCCACGTCAAAAGCGAACGGCTCGTCCCATTCTGGCGGTTCACCATCCCACCCGACCAGGAAATGCCGGCCGAAATCCATCCGTCCTTTCAGCCCGCGCAGCGCCACACCCAGCGGATCTTCCGCCGACAATCCTAACAATAACGGCCGCTTGTCGTTTTCCCTGAGTGCAGCGGCCAGCAAAGACCGCAGAATCTCCGGATCATCGTCCTCACAGGCGATCGCAGTCACCTTGCGCAGTGGAAGGTGCTTACCCGCTTTTGGCAAGGCCACACTCGCGAATGAATTCCACACCGGACGCAGCGCGGCGACCATTGGCGAATACGCTTGGATCCGAAGCCGCTGGAAACCGCTTTGATCCCACAAGCCCATCATCCCGGTGACAACCCCATCGCACTCCGCGAGGAGAAAATCTTCAATTGCTAGATCGCGCCAGCCTGGTTTGCCCAGATCCGCCAGACTCACCATTCCCGCAAAACTCCGCCTTCGGGACGATGCGTCCAACAGCACCTGCATCGACTCGAGATCCGCGCGCGTCGCACGGCGGACGTGGCAATCACTTCGCCTGACGAGGCGTTGGTTAGGCAGCAGCCAGCTCACATAGCGCCCCGCAGGCCGGTATTCCGGCAGTCCGCCACGCCGAGTGGCCAGCATTTCCAACGCCCTGACATTGTCCTCCAGCACCAACGTCTGCGCCCACTCGCCCTGCCGGAAAACCTCCTTCCGGAGAAGCTTGAAACCGCGCGCTAACAGCGCCGATCCCTGCCAATCCGGATGAATCCGCAAATCGCTGAGGTAGCGCATTGGCATTTCCCCACCCAGCCAAACCCGCCGCGAGCCTGCGGAAAACACTCCCACCGCCCGCCCGCCGTTCTCAAACGCCGCCCGGACACATGGTTCATCCGCCTGCACCAAGGTGCCTGCGAAAAAATCGGGGTCGCGCTCGAAACACAGCCGGATCCGCGAACCCATCGGCGTGGCGCGGAACAACTCTTCAAGCGCCGCATGGTCGGTTTGGACGGCTCGCCGAATTGTTAGGAAAGCTCTGGGAGCTACCCGAAGGCAGGGATCGACCTCCGGGCGGTCCGCGAGAATGGGAGGCGACTGACCTGCCATGGACGGATTTTCGAGTTTTTCATGGGCGCATTCATTCGCCTCCCATTCGCTGGACCGTTGCGGAGAACGGTCTCTGCCATTTTCAAGACCATCTCCTAGTCCAGCCACGCCGCCACCTCCCCGGGAGTGATTTGAGTAAGTAGAACGGGCAATTTCACATCCCCGATCCGACAACCTCGATTCCTTGAAAGCGCGTTTGTTAGTTTCACGCTCCATTCCTCCGGCAATGGACGCACTGCAAGCGGGCCGAGTTGGCGCAAAGCAACTGCTTGTTCGAAATACGGGTTTCGTCGTAGCACGCGTTCAACGGCTCCGGCCCGCAGCGGATCTTCCAGCCAGAGGACATACCCCGGTCGCTCCCGATCCGCCACCATGAAGCCGCGACTCCCACTGGCCACCAACGCCACAAGCACCTGACTTTCAGTTAGTTTCTCGCCGACCAGATCAGAAACGTCGCCCGCCCGTCCGACGAAACGAAGACGCTGCCGCCCATCTGCCCCGGTTCCTGTCACCCGCACCCTATCGCCACTGCGGTAACGGAACAATCCGCCACCGGTGGTGATGAGCACTTCGTACATTTGCCCTATCGTTAGATCCGCAATCTCGATGAAGCGCCCTTCCACGTCGATGAATTCATGCCAATGGCATTCACTCGCCAAACGCGGACTGCCGTCGATGGCATCGGGCAGCGAAGTGATCCCTTCGGTTGCTAACAAACCCTTTGCCTCGATGGGAATGCCGCCGAGCCGTTCGCTAAGCCTTGGTATCCACTGTGCGCTCGATGCATCCGCCCAGCAGCTCACCAGCGCCAGCCGTGGCCACAAGTCCCGCCACGAGAATTCACCCCGCATCCGGCGCAACGCGGCATCGATTCCCAACAGAAATGTCGGACTCCACACCGAGACCACGCTCAAATCCGGCGTGGCTAACAGCGCCTCCGCCGTTTCCTCGAACACCGCCTCGGCATTCCCGCTCAATTCGGGAATCACCAGCCACCCGGCCAGCTTCTCACCCACGTTATGCGGGAAATATGCCGCGTCGCTGGTCATGCCCACCGGCAAGCCGCCTCTCGTGACTTCCGGCTTCATCCCCGGCGGAGAAATCGCCCAGTAGGCCCGCCCCGCAAACACCTCCGGCCGGCGTTGTAGCCAGCCTGAAAACCATGATGCCAGCCCGCGCGCGAACTCCTGGCGCAAACCCTTGCTGATAGGGATCCATTTCGCCTGCGACGTGGTGCCCGAGGTTTTCTCGAATCCAATAATTTTATCGCAAGCCAACACGCCTTCCTCTCTGTTAGCAGTTCTCTCGATCCAACTACGATGAGCTTCGTAGTCCAACGGCGGAATCGCGGCACGAAAATCATCCGGGCTGCGGATCGATTTGAAATCATGCGCCCTGCCGAAGTCGGAGTCCTCGTGCTTCACCAGCAATTCCTGCAACCTCAACCATGGGTCGTCCGCCGGTGCGGACCACCGATCCAGTGAAGCCAGCAGTTCTTCGGCTTGCGGATTCATGGACGGATTCCCTCGCGAAATGCCGCGAGCGCGCCTCGCCGCAAGTTGGATTCGTCCATCTCGGTGAAGCACACCAATTCCTCCCCCAGTGCATAGCCTGGATTGCATTCAAAAAAGTAATGGACCCACGGATTGCTTTCACGTCCGATGACCCACGCTTCCCGCAGATGTCCTTGGCTCGACGAAAACCGGATCACCCCTTCCTCCGGTTTCCAACTTTCGCCGAACAACCGGCTGGCAACTTGCCCCGCGAGCCCCGCCCATTCCGATTCCTCATTCTCCGGATGAGGATGAAACCGCCGCGCGAACAACGGCAGATAGAGATATGTGCGGTGGCCTTTCGAAATCAAGAACCAGAACAAACGCCGCCCGTTCGCCGCTTTCCACTCACCGGCGCGACGACAGAAAGCGCGCACCAGTTCCTGGGTTCCCCAGCAACGGCGGTCGATGATCGTGTCGCCGGAAAACAAGATGTCGCCTTCCTCGAACCGTCCTGCGGGATTCCAGGCCAGCGTCGTGAATCCGCACAGAGTTCCGTCCGTGTCGTGCAGCATCAGCACCTCGTCCTTGACTGATAGATCGGCTTCGAATCGATCCCACGGCACGGCTTCGTAGTGCGCGGTCATCAAGCCATGCATCGCCTGCCTTTCGGCCAGCGCCAGCGAAGGCACCAGCCGCGCGCTGCTTTTCAAGTGAATGGCGGCTAGCGCAGGCATGAGGCGATGAGGATGGAAATCATCAGGTATTGCGAGGGCATGCGGATGAAGTCGGTTATCAAGTTGAGCTTCGCATGGGCCGGGCCATCCGGCACAAAATAAATCCCGTTGGCAGGCCCCGCCGTGGACTTGCGGAAACGCAGCACGAAGAACACCTCAGCCGCGAGCGTCGCCAAGGTCAGCACGATCCAAAGCTGGATGTCCGGCGGCACCCGCGGCAGCCACCAGATCGCGATGGTCGCGTGCACCGCATCATGCGAAAGCCCGTGGTTCGTGCTCCAGCGTTGCCACGCGCAGAGCGGCAGCTCGATGATTGTCCGCAGCGCCATCGACGCCGCAAGCCACGCGTATGCAGGATGTTGCAAGCAGAACAGAATTGGCAGCACCAGCCACAAGGTCGCCGCGTGGGCCAGCCAGGCCGCTTTCGCCCGCGAGATCGGCCCGCCGAGCCGCTGCGGCGGACGGTTCTGCCAGAAATGAAACAACGGAGCCGCAAACTGGAATAGCAACAACACCACCGCCGCCCACACCGGCATCCGCTCGACCGCCATCTGCCACGCTTCTTTCATACCCGCAGTTTCCTCCGCTCCGGCGCGATTCCGGCAAGCGACCTGCCGCCGATGAGGTCGCGGATTCCGCGCGCGATGGCATCCGTTTCATGATAGAGAAACCGCGCTGCACCGGTCCGGCGGAGATCCTCCGTCTGCTGGCTCAGCACTTCCACATCCTGGTTCAGGATCGCTCCCGCGAAGGGTTGGAAAACCAACTTGATCAACCCGCCTAACGGGAAGAACCGGAACGCAAGATAGGTGAACACCCGCGTCCGCTCCGGTCCCTCCGGCGTGCATTGGCTCATCACCACGTATTGGCGTTTTTGACTCATCTGATAGTCCACTCGCGTGACGTACGGCAGTTGGAATCGATCCACATGCCGGATGCGGCTTCCCTCCGGAACTAACAATCTCCCGATCCATGAATCCATCCGCTCCTCGCCGAGAAACGCGGCCTCGATCCAATCCTCGCCGGACGTGATCTCGATCTCGATTTGCTTGCTTTCCCCGCCCCGGAACAGCCCCCGATGCACATGCGCCGTGTGCGGCACATCGAGGAAATTCTCCACGCAATGGAATGCGTCCGCCTCGAATGTCCGCTCCATGAAGAAATGCCGCCATCCCGGCTCCCCCAGGTGCGGGAAAAGTGGCGGATCTCTATCAGGCAAGGGTTTCTCCTCACCTGAAATCCACACCCAGATCATTTCCTGCTGCTCGCGGACCGGATAGGCTTTCACCCGGATCGATTCACAATCCCCGCCACAGGCCGCAGGGATCCGGGTGCAATGGCCTTCCGCCGCCCAAGTCCAGCCGTGGTAGGCACAGCGCAAGCCATCGGCCGTCACGGTTCCCCGCGACAGCGCGAGATTCCGGTGCGCGCAGCGATCGATCAGCGCCGCCGCCTCGCCCGACGGGCTGCGGAAAATCACCAGCGGCTCGCCGATCACCGTCCGCGCGACCGGCCCTTTGGCGATCTGTCCCGAACGGCAAGCGATATACCAATGTCCCCGAAGCATGCGGCGAATCTAAACAGCCCACAATCGTCTGGCGACAGGTTTCGCCGTGCTCCTCAAGGAGCTTGGACGAATGGCACGTAATTAAGTCGGGCCCAAATTAAAAAAACGGCCGGGACAACGTGTCTTTCGTCCATACTCCTTGAAGGACACGAGGCTTTGAAATTGCGGTGGTGCCTGAGTCATTTACAAAGCCGGGAAATTCCCTATCTTCAATGCCATGAACTTGATCACCACGATAATCAAACCTGATGCGGACGGGACATTGCACTTGCCGCTTCCAGAGGCGTGGCGGCATCAAGCCATTCGGGTGAGGGCGGAGCTGGAGCCGGTCGGTGCCGTGACGGAGAGTTCCGTGGAGGAGTTGAAAGGCTTTGGCTGCTTGCGTGGGAAGATCTCGTTGTCGCCGGATTTCGATGAGCCGCTGGAGGACTTCAAGGACTATACGGCATGAGGTTGCTGATCGACACGCACGCGCTGCTGTGGTTTTGCGAAGGGAATCCCATTCTAAGTCCTATAGCCCGGGCCGCGATGGAGGATGACTCGAACGAGCGCCATGTGAGCCATGCCACGGCGTGGGAAGCGGCGATCAAATTGAGCATCGGCAAGCTCAAGCTTCAGACGGACTATCGGGTGATTTTTCCCGGTGTGCTTGAAGCAAACGGGTTCGTGTTTCTACCACCCGTGGTCGAGCATTATGAGGCTCTGATCACGATGCCTCGTCATCACGGCGATCCATTCGATCGACTGATCATCGCCCAGGCACAGGTTGAAGGGCTGACGATCATAACATGTGACGATGATTTCCCGGCTTATGGATTGCCGCTGCTATGGTAGTTTCCCGGTGGCTTAAGGGTTTGAGCGTCGCGATGCACACCTTCCCACGATTTCCCCGGCTCCGTCATCGCGCGGATTTGCGGACGCTTGGGTTCGTCGGTATGGAGCTTGTCCTTTTGGGCGGCGCGTGGAGCGGGCACCTGCGCCATCCCGTGGCGGTGGCGGCATCGTGGTTGCTTGCGTTCGTGTGCTGCATCGTGGCCCACAACCACATGCACCGGCCTTTGTTCCGTGGTCACGGTTGGAATGGCATTTTCCAACTGTCGCTGATGTTCGGTTCCGGGCAACCGCCGACGGGCATCATCACCGCTCACAACGAGCGCCACCATGTCCACCCGGATTCGGAACTCGATTTCGTTAGGACCGGGCTGGCGCGCTCGCGCTGGAATGCGGTGAACCTGCTGGTGTTCCCGATCCTCTCGGTGGCGGCGATGATCCGGGAAAAGCCGGACGATTTGAAACGCTGGAAAACCGCCCGGCCGCGGCTCTATCGACAGGCCTTGCTGGAGCGTTCCGTTTTCTATGGAGTCATGATTCTGCTACTGGTCCTGGACTGGCGGGCGACCCTGCTGTTTCTGGTGTTGCCGTGGATCGGGGCACAGTTCATGTTAGTCGGAGTGAATCTGCTGCAACACCAGGACTGCGAAATAGCCTCGGAATACGATCACTCGCGCAACGTGACCGGCGCGGTGGTGAACTGGTTGCTGCTGAACAACGGCTACCACACCGCCCATCACCTTCGCCCGTCGCTGCATTGGAGCTTGTTGCCGGATTTCCACCGCCGCCATGTCGTGCCGCGGATGAACCCGGCGCTGGACCACCGGAGTTTCCTGGGCCTCATCGCCGAACGCCTCCGCCGCCCGCCCGTTTCACATGCCCGCTGAAGCCGTCATCACCCGCCGGGAAATTGATTTCTCGCGGCCGTTCTTTCCAGCGCATCTAACGCCGCTTGCCCACGGGCCGTCGTGGAAATTGCTGGATGAATGTCATCGGCTGCGTTACTCGCAACTCTACGCGCTCTATCTGAACGAGCAGACGGTGTTCTTCGAGGAATTGTTAGCCACCAACGTCCTCCCGGCGCTCTACCATCGCCCGGACCGGATCGGCGCGGATCTGGCGGAGGACCTTCGCCGATTCGAGACCGAGGAGCGGCAGCATTCGCGATGGTTCCGCGAACTCAACCATCGGGTCGATCCCACGCGCTTCCGGCTTGAGCAAGGCCACTATGTCTTCATTCCGATGGACGCGAGAATGCGGGCGGTGAGTATTTGGTTCGCCCGGCGGCCGTTCCTGTTTCCCTGCTGGATTCCGCTCATGCTGCTGCAAGAAGAGCGGTCGATCGCGGTGGCGCGGGAGTGCCTGAGAACGGAGCACCGGCTGGAACTCGCGTTTTCGAACCTGCACCGCAAGCATCTGGCAGACGAAGTGGATCACGTCCGGTGGGATTTGAAATTGATCGAACAGGTGTGGCTGCCGATGCCGAGGTGGCAGCGCCGGCTCCAGGCGCGACTTTTCGCAGCGATGATGAGCGAATTTTTCACCGCTCCGAAGCGCGGTGGGAAGGCGGTGGTGCAGGCGTTGATCGATGAGTTCCCGGAGTTGAAAGCGCAAAGGGTTAGGCTTCAGCTTGAGCTGAGAGAACTCGCAACATCGCGTGCCTATCATGCGAGTCTCTACAGCCGGAAGTTCACGCCGCGGGCTTTTGCCTTGTTCGATGAACTGCCGGAATTTTACGACATCGGCCGCAACCTGCTCGCTTACGAACGACCATGAAAGACGAGTTTCCATTACCCGGACGTTTGAATCTGGCGATTGCCGGGCTTCAATTCGCGGCTTTGCTCGGCCTGTTAGCGGCTGCGGGAGCGGTGGGCTCACCATGGACTCTCGCCGGATTGGCGGTCGGATACGCTCTGGTGATGAACTCAGCTTACGCAATGCTGCATGAAGCCGAGCATGGGCTGCTGCATCCGAACCGGAAATTGAATGATGCGGCCGGCGTGGTGTTGGCGTTGTTCTTTCCCGCGCCGTTCCACTTGCTGCGGCAGGGCCACATCGGCCATCACCTGCGCAACCGTTCGGACGACGAGGCGTTCGATTTCTATTTCGACGGCGAGAGCCGTATTTGGAAAACCCTCCAGCTCTACGGCATTCTAACGGGGTTCTTCTATCTCGCGGTGGTGCTGGGAAACTTCATCGCCCTCGTCCACCCGCGCTGGCTCAAGGCCCGTTGGGCGGAATTCGACCGGCCGACGCGGGCACTGCTAGACTCGCTCAATCCGCGATATTTCATGCTGATCCGAATCGAGGCGCTGGCGGTCATTCTCCTGCATGTCGGCTGGATGGTGTTGTGGAATGTGCAGGTGGGGCGCTACCTGTTACTGCTAGGAAGCTTCGGAGTGCTGTGGTCGGCGCTGCAATATGTCCATCACTTCGGCACCGAGCGCGATGTGCTGAAAGGTGCCCGCAATCTCCGGACCTGGCCGTGGCTTGATGCCTTGTGGCTGAACCACAACTGGCACCGCAACCATCACGCGCGCCCGACCGTCCCGTGGGTCAACCTGCCCGAAATCACTCCGGAACACGACGGCGAACGCGGACGTCTGTTAGCTGCCTACCTGCGGATGTGGCGCGGCCCCCGCCACACCGACGAACACGTGCAAAACCATCATGCCGGGAAAATCATTCGCTGACGGCAAGGGCGTGCGATCCGCCATGCTCTTGCTGAACCTCGTTCCGTTGCTCCACGCGGCGGGCACTCTGGCCTGTTTTCTAACGCCATGGCCGTGGTTGGCACCGGTGGTTCTATACATCGTGCCGCTCGTTCCGGGCCGCCTCCTGCGCGCATCGTTGCGGGCCGCCCCGGCGGAGATTCCGATAGGTTCGCACGATTTTCTCCGCTGGTGGGCCTCGTTCCAATGCCAAGTCCTGTTCCTGCGCTTCCCGGTGTTCGAGGAGATCCTGCGGCTCATCCCCGGCCTCTACTCGTTGTGGCTGCGGGGCTGGGGCTCGCGCATCGGCAAGCTGACTTACTGGGCTCCCCACACGATCATTCTGGACCGAGGCTTTCTGGAGATCGGCGATCACGTGGTTTTCGGCGCAGGCGTCCGGCTCAATCCGCACGTGATGGAGCGCGAACCGGAGCCGGTTCTGCGCCTCGCACCCGTTAGCATCGGTGATGGCGCGATGATTGGCGGCTATTCGCTGCTCACCGCCGGCACCGAGATCGCCCCGGGTGAGGCGACCCGCGCGTTTTTGATTTCCCCGCCGTTCAGTCGTTGGAAGAATGGCAGGCGAACCCGGGACCCGTTATGAAACTACTATCACTCATCATCCTTCTGGCAGTGCCAGCCCTCGCCGCCGAGGAAGACAAGGCCGCCCTCCGCATCCTTCGTGGCGTTTATGAACAGGCCATCGCCAAACGCGACCTCGCCGCCCTGAAACCCCATCTCGCCGCGGACTTCACCGCGGTGATGATCACCGCCGACGAGGTCAAGGGGTTCGACGGCATCCTCGGCTACTGGGAAAAAGTGGAGGATTTCATCGGCAAGGATGGCACCTATCAGGTCAACGTCGAACCCGACGATACGATCTTCGAAGGCAACATAGCCATCGCCAAAGGCCGCGCCCGCGAGCACGTCGTCCGCAGCGGCAAAACGCTGGATTTCATCTCGCAATGGACCGCCATCGCCCGCAAGGAGGGCGCGGAATGGAAAATCGTCCGCATCCAGGCATCCATTGATCCGGTGAAAAATCCGATCATCACCGCGCTCCAAGGCTACAAGCAGTCGATCGTCGGACTGGCCGCGCTGGTCGGCGGGCTTGTGATCGGAAGGTTGCTGCCAAGGCGGAAGTCGGTGTGAATGTTTTCCAAAAATTGCCGGAATTGAGACTGCGCGCCGGCGGTCTATCGATTGTCCGGAGTTCAAGCTTCAGCTTGTCTTCATGAAGAGCACGATAAATCGTGAACTCCGGACAGCTATTTGGTGGCAGAAGCTGAAGAGCAATCATTGCGAGCGTGCCGGAGCTTTCAGCGCTGGGCTGATCTGCGGTGCGATTTGATGATTCACCTCGGCGGTCGAAGGAACCGGCACCTGTTTGCGGATGGAGTGGTACTTCCCACTTTCGAAACTGCCGAGGTCTTGTTCGGTGCCGTCCGTCCAACGGATGCGCGCTTGAACCGCGTCTCCAATTCCTCCGAGACCGATGACCACACGGCGGTCGCCTTGGGCGGAGAAGCCAGTGACGTTGAGGACATCGCCGCGCCAGTGTTCGCCGTTTCGGGTGATTTCTAACACACTTCCGGCAGCATCCATGTTGACGGAATTGCCATCGCCTGCAATCTCGAAGCCGATCCACGCGCCGGGCTTGCTACGGTGGTTCTCGTAGAAGAGGACCGGATCAAATTGCCGGGTCAGAACGAGGTCGGCATCGCCGTCGTTGTCGAAGTCCGCCAGCGCGACGCCACGGGCGTTGCCGAGCCATGAAAGCCCGGTGATTTCCGCGGCTTCGTGGAAGGTGCCGCCGCGATTGAGAAGCACCCGATTCGCTTGCGTGCCCCAGATCGAGTAGCCGCGCGTGTCGCCCCAGCGGTCGGCGTAGGCGTGGGTTTCCGGGCCGCTGCGGGCGATCTGGCCGTTCACATACCAATAGTCGCGGGGCTCGGCAAATTTGCGGTCCATGCGATCATCAACCATTCCGTTAGCCTGCACGATGTCGGGCCAGCCATCGAGATCGAGATCGGCAACCCCGGCACCCCAACCGAAGCGGAACGGATTGAGCGCACCACGCCTGGCGGCCTCGTTTTTGAAGGTCACGCCGTTCTCCGTGCGCCGCGTCATCCATAACAGACTGCCTTCCGCCTGGAGCGGGGCGTGGACATTGGAGACATAGACATCGGGTGTGCCGTTACGATCGAAGTCGGCGATGCTGGCATTCATGCCCTTGTAGGTGTCGCGGCCGATGGTGCCGAAGTAATCGCCTTCGATCCGCTTGAACCCGTGGCCTTTAACATTCAAATACACATCATCGGGCCCGAAGTCGGATGCCGCGTAGATATCCGGCCAGCCGTCGCCATCGAAGTCCGCGGAGTTGAAGGCCAATGTCCAGTGGGTCTCAGGCATCCCGAGTTTCACGATGTCTTCCTCGGCGAAGGTGCCATCGCCGCGATTCCGATAGAAGCAGTTAAGCCCGCCGTTGGTCGCCTTGTGCCAGCTCGAGTGCATGAAGTGGAACATCCGGCGGTCGCCTTCATATTCCGGCTGCGGGAAGTGGAACGGATTGAACGGAGTGGGCTTGGCATAGTCCGGCAGATACGGCGTCATTGAATTTCCAACCAGCAGATCGAGATCTCCGTCTCGGTCCGCGTCGATGAACAACGCGGCGAGGCACGTGTGATGGCCGCGGATGCCGGCGGCTTCAGTGATGTCGGTGAATGTTAGCTTCCCCGTTTCCATCCGTTCGTTGCGGAACATGCGGCTGGTGCCGAATCCCATGCCGATGAAGAGGTCCTGGTCGCCGTCGTTGTCGTAATCCGTGAAGACCGCGCAGGAAGGAAGCCCGTAGGTCGCGGGATCATTGCGGATTTTATCCAGCGCCGGGATTGCGACCGGTTCGAAGGCCAGTCCACCAACGTTGCGGAAGAGCGTGCAACGGTCGCTTGGCCGTTTCATCGGGCGGGTGAGAAACAAATCCTGCAAGCCGTCACCATCGACATCGGCCACCGCAGCGGCATCGCCGATGGATAGAATCCACTTGCCCACATGCTGGAGCCGCGGGTCGATGTCAGTTAGGATTGTGCCCTGTTCGGAGGGGAACAGCGATTTTTCCCGCCAGGCGAATCCTGGGTCCGCCGTCACGCCGCGCGGTGTCCGGTCGAGCAGGAATGCCACGGCTAGCAGGCAAGCCGCAAGCGCGGTGCGGGCGGCAAGAGATCTCCAATCGAGGAATTGCCGGCTTATCCACCACGCCCAGATGAAGCGCGCGGTCTGCACGGTGAAGGCCGCGTAAAAGAGCGTGTAGTAGCTCTGGCGGAAGTGGAACCCGAGATCGATCAGGGTGATCGCCGCCGCCACCGTGATCTGTGCCTTTTTCCCCGGCGGCGAGGTGGCCGGATCGGTTAGCATGTAGAAGGTGAAAAGGAAAAACGCCGGCGCGCTGACGGTGCCGACGAGGATGGCTTCCGGCGGCACATGATGCCGCATCACCCAGGCGCGGAAGACCGTTTGAATCAGATAGAAGACGAGAAACGATCCGACCATCCAACTGCGGCCGATCTTCGGAATGAAAACCACCAGCGCCATACCCGCGAGAAACAACGCCACCGACCAGGTGCCGCCCCATTGGTAGGCCGGGGCCGGCGAGACCAGGCCGCCGCCGACTAACAGACTGGCGATCAGTCCAAACAACGCGGGATTGTAAACGTGGCGGCCGTTGACCGTGAACAAATATTTCGAGCCAATCGCTAACAGCGGCGGCAGCACCGGCATCCAGGGATTCGAGCCGAAGTCCAGCAGCAGGCTGAGCCCGCAGCCGGTGATCAGCCCGCTCCAGGGGAAGCCGCCGCGCTTCCGGAACAGGCGGTTCGCCAGATAGTCGGCCACGACCGCCGTGCCCACCACCAGCGCGATCTGCCACGGCGTCCGGCCGAAGCCGAAGAACGCGAGACCGCAGATCACGTAAGAGCCTAGCAGCACCGCGAACCATGGACGGGGGTCGGCGTTGAGCGGAGAACTGTCGGCCCTTTTCACCCTTCGAGTGCTTTGAGAAACTGCTCCGCTGAAATACCCGCTTGCTTGATCACACCGGCCAGGGTCCCCACCTTGATTTCCTTGTGCATCGGAACCGTACATCCTGAATCCCCACGGCGCATCAAAAGATGACTTCCGCGCTGACGAACCCCAAGCCGTTGCATCGCCATGGCGCGTTCCACGCCGCTGATGTGTGGCAATTTAGGCATTGGCAACTTCAAAGGTGGTCATTACGGAAGGGCGCTTCGGCACCATTGGAAACTCTTCCAGATACAACTTTGTCGCCTCCTGCAGCATCTCCATCGCCTCATCGAATGATTCACCTTGAGTTGTCGTGCCCGTCTCAGGATTGAAGGCGATGTATCCACCCTCATCGGCTTCCGTGATCACAGCAGTCAGAATCATGTTTTCAGCCTAAAGGCTTCCATTCGCAATAGCAAGAATCCATCCCAAGACGGGTCTCAAAATCCCTCCGGCCTGTGACTCGGATCGCGGCGGAACCCATCCAACATGCGGAATTCCTTGTCGGTGATCGGATAGGGTCCGGCGAATTCGACAGCGCGGTTGTCTCCCGCACGGGTCCGGCAGGCGAACGCCTGGCGCTTTTTCAGATAGTAGAGGATCAGGTAGCGCCGGTCCTGATTGCCCGTTTCCGCCAGGAAATCCGGCAGCCCGCGCTGGGAAACGAACACCCCGAGATCGGGATAGGTTTGCGCCTTGGTCGCCAGCCGTTGGTATCCGAACGACGGCGGCTCGCTGCGCACCAGCATCATCTGGTCCTTCGCCACCGCCGACCTCCAACTCTCCTCAACTTGCGCACACGAACTCGCCAGCAATCCGACCGCCACCACCCCGAGGATCCGCAGCGACCGGGGCATTTCTAGCAGACAGATCACGGCTCAGTTGGTGGCGGGGTTTCGCCCGCGGGTCCGGGCACGGTCGTTTTGAATCAGCGCTTCGATGGAACGAGTGTTAGGCCGGTTGCCCTCGGAGTCGATGAAAAAGGCGGTCTCCATGGGCACCAGGAACTCGACCGCGGAATTGATTCCCACCAGCTGACCATAGGCGTCGACCACCGGTCCGCCGCTGTCGCCGGGTTGCAGCGGGATGTCGATCTTGAACCGCCGGTTGCCTGTGAACGCGCCTTCGGGAGCCAACGCGGTGCCGAGCTTGCCCTCGCCTGATTTGAAGCCCGTGGAAATCCCGCCATGGATGACATAACTCCCCGCCGGCAGCCAGCGGTCCGGTGGCGTCCATTGATAGTAGTAAGGCGTCTTCACCGGGATGTGGAGCAACGCGAGATCACCCGGCTCCGAGCGCCAGACGACCCGTGCCTTGGACGGGACCAACCGTCCGCCTTGGCCGTAGATGAGAAACACATTTCTTCCGGCCATCCGGGAAAGCACGTGATCCGCAGTGAGGAAATATCCATCCGGGGAGATCGGTGCCGCCGAGCCGCCATCGGCGTCGCCGGGGGCCTGGGAGGTCACAAAGTTCCGATTCACCCAATTGTCAAGGTTCTTGCGATCCGTCACCACCACGGCGCTCACCCGTTCCGCGACGATCTGGCGGGTCATGCGCCCGGGAGCCACCGTGTCGGGCGGAGGAGAAACCGAACACGCTTGAGTCAGCCACCCCAGCAGCAACAAACCCGACATCCGAACAATTCTTTCCATCCGCACGGACCAAAGCACAGCCACCTTCATTCGTCACATCTGATTTTTCATTTCATCCAACAATCGCAGGATCGCACGACGGAAGGGCGACGGCATCGCCAGCCCCAAAACCTCGTCCGCATCCTGCCAAACCTCGCCTTCCGCCGCTTGGAAACCTTTCCGCACCACCTCACCGTCGTGCACCCGCAGCGTCACCCGATAGCGCGTGATCGAGTAGCGATGCTCGTCGAGCACCGGCAGATGGGAAATCTCCGCCGCGTCGCGGGTCGGCAGTTTCCACAATCCCTCGCGCCGCTTGCCGCCCTCTCGGTGCAGCAGGAGCCGCCCCTTGCGATCCCGCAGCCATAGCGCGTGCTCATCCACCGCCGTGATCACCGTCTTTTGGCGCTTCACCGGCAGCAGTTCCGGCTCGCGCGTCTTGCAAAATCCCGCCACCGGACAGCTCAAACAATCCGGCACGCCGGGCCGGCAAAACTTCTGTCCCAGCTCCATCAACGCCGAATGGTAAACCCTCGATCTATCAGGATCCGCCAGCGCTTCCGCCCATTCCCAAATTTGCTTCTGTCCCGCCGTGTCATCGATCGGCCCGGAAAAATCCATCACCCGCGACAGCACGCGCGCCACGTTGCCATCCACCACCACCGCCGGCAAATCCGCCGCGAACGCCCGCAACGCCCCAGCCGTGTAGCGGCCCACCCCCGGCAATTTCAGCAACTCTTCCAGTTCCATCGGAAACTTGCCACCGTGCTCCGCGATCACCGCCCGCGCCGTCTCCCGCAACATTCTAACACGACGATAGTAACCCAGCCCCTCCCACGCCTTCAACAATCGCTCGTCGTCCGCCGCCACCAGCGATTCCGGGTCAGGAAACGTCTCCAGGAAGCGCGTGTAAAATCCCCGCCCAAGCACCGTCGCGATCTGCGTCTGCTGGAGCATCACCTCGGAAACCAAAATCGCATACGGCTCGCGCGTCCGCCGCCACGGGTAGTCACGGCCGTTTGCGGCAAACCAGATGGAAAGCGCCTCGCGGAATGCCACCCGGGCCTTCAGCGCATCGCTCTTCAATTTCGGTTTCAGCATCGCGCCGCAGGGTCACCGATGATGCCGCGCAGGCAAATGCGAAATTCACTCCCGGAGAAAGATCGCCAGCCGCCGGTCCACGGATTTTCCCGGAACGTCGGGAAGGGCGCGGGAAGCGGGATGGCGAATGTCGCAGAGGATTTCCATGCCGCGGGTTTTGAGAGCGGCTTTGAGGAGCTCGTGCTCGTGGTCGAAATAGGAAGTGCAGGCGAGGATGCCGTTAGGTTTCAGTTTGATGATGGCATTGGCGAGGATCCGGTCCCAAGTCGCCGGATCGTCCCAGTAATTCTGGTGGCGGATGAAGATGAAATCGAACTCGGGAAGCAGCTTCATGCGATCCATGTCCGCGGCGCTGCCGCAGCGGAACTCGATGACGCCTTCGGTTAAGTGCCAGCGTCGCATGGCTTCGGCGATGGTGTCCGGGCGGAGATCGATGCCGAGATAGAAGCTGATCTTTGACGGGCCGAGGGCGGCGGCGAGAGCCCCGGTTTCGTCGGCGCGGCCGCAGGCGAGGTTGAGGATAGTTAGAGTTTCTTGCGGATGGAAGCGGATCGCGGAGAGGGCATCGCGCAGGAGGGTCTGAAGGCGCGCAACGTCGGCGGCGGTTTCAGGGTGACGGAAAGGGATGCGCTGGTGGAACATCGAACGTTAAGTATCGAAGGGAAGATGATAAATGAATGAATGAATGAATGAATGAATGAAAGCCGGGATAAATCCCGCGCTCCGTTTCCTTACTTCGACGTTCGATGTTGGGAGTTCGACGTTCAATGTTCTCTGACCAGCGTCATCACGCACTCGAGATGGCGGGTGTGGGGGAAGAGGTCGAAGGGCTGCACGTCTTGCAACTGATAGCCACCTTCAGTGAGTTGCTTGAGGTCGCGGACCTGGGTGGCGGGATCGCAGGAAACATACACGACGCGCGAGGGGCCGAACTTCACGAGCTGGTCAATGAACTCGGGCGTGCAGCCCTTGCGCGGAGGATCGATGACCACGGCGGTATCCGCGGCGGGAAAATTGATCCGGTCGAAGATGGCCTCGGCCGATGCCGTTAGAAACACCGCGTTGGTGATGGAGTTGGCGGCGGCGTTCTTGCGGGCCCACTCGCAGGAGGTTTCGGAAACCTCGACACCGGCGACCTGCTCAAAACTCGCGGCAAGCGTTAGAGAGAACAGGCCGGAGCCGCAGTAGGCATCGACCAGGAAGTTCGCGCCACCGGCGGCGGCTTGCTTCGCGACGTAGCCGGTGAAGGCAGGCAGTATGAACGGGTTGTTCTGGAAGAAATCTCCGGCGAGGAACTGGAATGTTAGATTTCCGACGTGTTCGGTGGCGACGGCCCTGAAGTCGGTTTCCACGCGGTCCTCGGTGGCGCGCAGGAGGACGGTGGCGCCGCGCTTGAAGCTGTTAGCCCGCTTGCGCAGCCCCTCGCGGATCGCGGGCAGCTCGCGGTTGATGGTGGCCATCGCGATCGGGCACTGCGGGACGTCGAGGATCCGCGAGCGGGTGCCCGTGTGGAGAAAGCCGATGGGGCCGATCCCGCCGTTGCGCGGCTGGTCGAAGTGCGGGGTGATCTTCGAGCGGTAGTTCCAAATTTGCGCGGAAGAGAGGCAGTCGTTCACGGGGAAGGTGATGGCGGCCATGTGCTTCATGAGTTCGCCGACCTGGCGGGTTTTCCACGCGAGCTGCTTGTCGTAGGTGAGATGCTGGTATTGGCACCCACCGCACTCGCCGAAAAGCGGGCAGCCCGGTTCGATGCGGTCGTGCGAGGGTGTCAGGACTTCTATCAGATCGGCGTGCGAGCAGTTCTTGTCATTGCGGAAGACGCGGGCTTTGACGATTTCACCCGGCAGGGCGAACGGGACGAAGACAACCCAGCCATCAATGCGGCCGACACCCGCGCCGAGATTGGTCAGGGCGTCGATGGTGATCTCGATTTCCTGGTGATACTCGAACGGCTTCGGGACAAACTTTCTCGGCGGACGTGGAAACATGACGAGCCGCGAGATTGACCGGGGGAATCCCAGCGGGCAACCGATTTCAGCGCAAGCGTCCGGTCAGTTTCCATCGGGCTTCGCGAGATCTTTCACCGGGCTCACCGCATACTTGAAATCGGCCACCGCATCCGGCTTTGACGGATCAAACGGCTTCACGTCATCGGCCAGCAGCGCGGCGAGCGGCAGTTTTCCCTCACGGATTCGCTCAACCACGCACTTCGCAATCTCATAGCTACCGAAATTGTTGTGATGCGTCCCGTCCTGGAACGCGGCGTTCAGGTCCTTGCCAAGCCCGATATAGAGCTGGCGGCTCATCGCATGCAGATCGATAAGAGGCACCTTCTCATTCTCCGCGACCCGCTTTACCGCGTCCGGGTAGCCGGCGAGCGTGTCCTTCTTCACCCCACCCTTGCGTTCCATCGAGGTGACCAACACCGCGGTGCCACCCTTGCCCTGGATGGTCTTCACCAGTTTCCGCAAATTCTCCTCATACTTTTGCAATGCGTCGGGAGCCTTGCTCTTCATGTCGTTGTGGCCGAACTGGATGAAAACGTAGTCACCCTTTTTCATCTCCGCCTCGACCTTCGCCACCCTTCTGGATGAAAGCGAGCTGCCTAACGACTCGCCGGACTCCGCCTGGTTGGCGATCGCGACACCCGGTTTGAAAAACCTGGGGAACATCTGGCCCCACGAATTCCACGGCTCGAACGGTTGATCGGTCACGGTGGAATCGCCTAACAACCAAACCGTGGCGGCCGTCGGCGCGGGCACGATTTCCACCGCCGCCACACACGGCCGGGGGCCGTTGAATTCCAGCGTCAGCTTGTTGTCCCAATGCAGATAAGGCTTCTCCCGGTCCTTCAATCCCACGCGGCCTCCGGGATATTCCGACTGACGCACATTCACGGTGAACTTCCGGCTGACCTGTTCCCTCTCCGTCGTCACCACACTCTCCAGCATCAACCGTCGCGACTCCGCCTTCACGGTGGTCTCCGACCTGCCCGCCGGATCTCCCAGCAGCACCGTCACGTCATAATTACCCTGCGGCACCACCACGGAGAAATAGAACCCACCCTCGCCCGTCACGAAATCCCCTTTCACCGGATTGCCGCCACGATCCCCCGCCTTGGGCGTGAACCCCAAATCAAAGCCGTAGCCCTTTTCCGGAGTGAAGCCATCGGCTGGCGTGACTGCGGTGAATCCGGGCGCAGTTTCGGTCGTGCCGAAATCAAACTTCATCGGCTGCACCAAAGCGCCGCTAATCGGTCCGGTGGCAAGGATGGAGAGAATTGCGGCGGAACGTAGGTTCATGCCTCAAAACTAGAGTCCGCGGCTCATCTGTCACGTATTGCCCCATCCCCCGATTGGAGGATGGAACCGAAGCTTCCGGGTCGAAAGAAATCAGGACGCATCCTCATCGGGAGTTGTCGAGTCGTTGGATCCTTCTTCGATCTCTCCACCATCCGTTTCGGAAGGAGCGTCATCTCCATCCGGAATCACGCGGGAAATATCCTGGAGCTTTTCGCCAGCCTTGAGTGTTAGAAGTTTCACGCCCTGGGCGTTGCGGCCGGTCTCGCGCACTTCTGCGGCGCGGATGCGGATGCTTTGGCCGCTGGATGTCATGAGCATGAGCTCGTCTTCCTCGGTGACGGTCACGGCACCGACGACGGGGCCGGTCTTGTCGGTGACCTTCATGGTGATGATGCCCTTGCCGCCGCGCGACTGCTTGCGGTAGTCCTCGAAGGTGGTGCGTTTGCCGATGCCGTTCTCGGAGGCGACTAACAAAGTGGATCCCTGGGTGACGAGAGCGAGGCCGATGACGAAATCCTTTTCTCCCGGACGGATGCCCATCACGCCGGCGGTGCCGCGGCCGAGCGGACGGGTGTCATCCTCGTGGAAGCGGAGGCTCATGCCCTCGTGGGTGACGAGTATGATCTCATCGCCACCGGATGTCAGGCGGACGCCGATGAGTTCATTGCCCTCTTCAAGGTTGATGGCGATGATGCCGTCCTTGCGGTAGTTGCGGAAATCGTTGACGGCGGTTTTCTTGACCTTGCCGCTGCGGGTGGCGAAGAAGACATAACCGGCTTCCTCGCGGAAGGTGATGTCGTTGCCATTCTCATCGACCGTGCGTTCGAGGCGGAGGAGCGCGGCGATTTTCTCCTCAGGCTTGAGGTTGAGCACGTTCTGGATGCTGCGGCCCATCGCGGTGCGCGAGCCTTCCGGGAGTTCATACACCCGCTCGACATACATGCGCCCGGTGTTGGTGAAAAATAGCAGATAGTCGTGCGCCTGGACGCTGAAGAGGTGCTCGATGAAATCGTTCGCCTCGTCCTTCTTGGCGGAGCGGGTTTCCATGCCTTTGAGGCCCTTGCCGCCGCGGCCCTGGACGCGGTATTCGCTGGAAAGGGTGCGCTTGATGTAACCGCGGTGGGAGAGGGTGACGATCATCGCGTCGTTGGCGATGAGGTCTTCCATGGCGACCTCGCCCACTTCGGCAACGATGGTGCACTTCCGCGGAGTGGCGAACTTGTCTTTGATCATGCGGAGCTCGTCCTTGATGATGACAAGCACACGTTCCTCGCGGGCGAGGATGTCCATCAGATCGAGGATATCGGCGAGGACGGCGTCGTATTCCGCCTTCACCTTGTCCCGCTCCATGCCCGTTAGCTGGTAGAGCCGGAGTTCGAGGATGGCGTTTACCTGGCGCTCGCTGAAGGTGTAGGTATCGCCGGAAATGGAGGCCTGTGAGCGGATCAGGATGCCCAGCCCTTCGGCGGTGGCGACCGGGAAATTGTAAGCAGCCAGTCGCTCGCGGGCTTCGTCGCGGTTTTTCGAGTTCCGGATGATTTTGATGAATTCATCGAGATGGCCGAGCGCTAACAGGAAGGCTTCCAGCAGCTCGGCGCGTTCCTCGGCCTTGCCTAGCAGATAGCGGGTGCGGCGGATTACCACCTCGCGACGGTGCTCGATGTAGGCGTCGATGGATTCCTTGAGCGAAAGCTGTTTAGGCCGGTTCTTGTGAATCGCCAGCATGTTCACGGAGAACGATGTCTCCATGGAAGTGAGCTTGAAGAGCTGCGCCATGACCACCTGCGGGCGGGCGTCGCGCTTGAGTTCAATCTCGATGCAGGTGTCTTCTGCTGATAGATCCCGCATGCCGGAAATGCCCGTGAGGATCTTCTCGTTGACGAGTTCGGCGATGCGTTCCTGGAGGACCGCGCGGTTCACGCCGTAAGGAACACCGCGAATGATGATCATCGAGCGGCCGTTGGCATTTTCCTCGATTTCCATTTTTCCCCGAAGACGCATGGAACCGCGGCCGGTGCGGAAGTATTCCTCGATGCCGCGGATGCCGCGGATCTCGCAGCCGACCGGGAAATCCGGGCCCTTGATGTGCTGCATCAGTTCCGGCAGCGTGATTTCCGGATTGTCGATCTGGGCGCAGATGCCGTCCACGACTTCGCCGAGGTTGTGCGAGGCGAGGTTGGTGGCCATGCCCACGGCGATGCCGGTGCTGCCATTGACCAGGAAGTTAGGGAACGCGGATGGCAGGACGGACGGCTCTAACTGCGAGCCGTCGTAGTTGGGAATGAGATCGACAGTGTCCTTGTCGAGGTCATCCATCATAGCCATGCCGAGCGCGTGGAGGCGGGCTTCGGTGTAACGCATGGACGCCGCGGAGTCGCCTTCCACGGAACCGAAGTTACCTTGTCCATCGATGAGCATTTCCCGCATTGACCATGGCTGTCCCATGTTGACCAGCGAGGTGTAGATGGACATGTCGCCGTGCGGGTGGAAGTTACCCATCGTCTCACCGACGATTTTGGCGCACTTGACGTGGGCTTTTCCGGGGCCGACACCTAACTGGCGCATGGCATAAAGAATGCGGCGCTGGGAGGGCTTGAGTCCGTCCCGGACATCGGGGAGGGCGCGGGAAATGATCACCGACATCGAGTATTCCAAGAAGGACTTGGAGAGCTCCTCGGCGACGTTGATCGGCTTAATGTTAGCGTCAGACATGGATCAAAAGTGGGGGCAGGTTGGCAGAGGAGGGATCAGACGTCGAGGTTGCGCACATTGAGGGCGTTGTCTTCGATGAAGCGCTTGCGGGGCTCGACGATGTCGCCCATTAGAACGTCGAACATCTTGTCGGCTTCGACGGCGTTGTCCTCATCGAGTCGGACGCGGAGGAACTGGCGGACTTCCGGGTCCATGGTGGTTTCGAAGAGCTGCTTGGCGTTCATTTCGCCGAGTCCCTTGAAGCGTTTGATAGAGACACCGCGGCTGGCGATTTCCAGAACCTTGCCGAGAATTTCAGGAACGGCGAAGACGGGGGTGACTTTCTGTTTATCACCGTCGCCTTCGATGATTTCGAAGATCGGGGTGTCGTCATTGAAGAAAACCGTGGTGTCGATGCCGCATTCCGTCAGACGTGAGAAGATCCGGGCGATGGCGTGGGACTCGTGGAGTTCGTAAAGGTTCGCGCGGCGGGACGGGCCGGTGTGGGCGGCGAGCTCTTCCTCGGTTAGAATTTCGTCGAACAGGCGGAGATCGCGGTTTTGGGCGGCGAAGGCGCGGAGGTCGGCTTCCTTGGAAAAGTAGGTGAGCGCCTCGTCGTTGCCGGTGCGGATACGGATCATGAACTCCGGCAGCGCGCCATTGACACGGGCTGCGAGGTAGTTTTTGAAGTTGCCGCCGTTGCCCTCGATGGTGGTCGAAAAGCGTGAGAGCGAGGATAGGTTTTCGAGGATCACCTTGAGTTCCTCCGCGGTGAAGCTGCGGGATTGGTCGAAGGTGCGGAGCTCGACCTCGCCGGCACCGAGGTCGATCAGGATGCGGTTGAGTTGGTCGTTGTCCTGGACGTATTCCTGGCGCTTCTTGCGGCTGACCAGATAGAGCGGTGGCTGGGCGATGTAGAGGTAGCCGCTTTTCACGAGGGCCGGCATGTGACGGCAGAAGAATGTGAGGAGCAAGGTGCGGATGTGCGAGCCGTCGACGTCGGCATCGGTCATGATGACGATTTTGTGATAGCGGACTTT
>JBGSOI010000038.1:0-10333 GCA_041739215.1 Akkermansiaceae bacterium | reverse complement strand
GGCGCGGTTGCTGGCGGCGAGTTCGGGGCGGTCGAGCACGTCGGCGATGCGTGCGGCGATGTCCGCGGCACGGGCGAAGTAGGCGGTGCCGATGAGATCCTGCCGCGGCGGCGATTTATACTGCGGGTAACCGGGCGAGAGCCAGTCGCCCCAGGTCGCCGGGCTGATCCGGATGCCGTCGGGTGATTGGGCGGCCAGGAGTTCCAGGGCGTGCTGGATGGACGGCAGGCTTTCGGCTAACACCCTTTTGTCGCCGGTGTGCAGGTAAACGGTCCATGGCACGATGACACCGGCCTCGCCCCAACCTGCGGCACCGTGATTGAATCCGGTGTAGGGCGCGACATCGGGAAAGCCACCGGCGCGATCATCGCGGAAGCCGTCGCGGAGGGAGTGGAACCACTGCCGATAGAACGTGCCGGCATCCATGTTGTAGAGCGAGGTTGGGGCGAAGACCTGTGCGTCGCCCGTCCAGCCGGCGCGTTCGTCGCGCTGCGGGCAATCGGTCGGGAGTTCGAGGAAATTGCCCTTCTGGCTCCAGAACGTGTTTTGATAGAGCTTGTTCAGCATCGGATCCGAGCATTCGAACTCCCCGATGCGCGGGAGATCGGTATGCACGACCACGCCGGTCACGGCATCCTCCAGCGGGGTTTCCACGCCTGACAGTTCGACATAGCGGAACCCGAAGTAGGTGAAGCGCGGTTCCCATTCCTCAAAGTCCGTGCCCTTGGCGATGTAAATCGCGGTGGCCTTGGCGGTGCGCAGGTTGCCGGTGAAAAGGGAGCCGTCGGCATTCAGCATCTCGGTGAAGCGCAGTTTGATTTCCTGCCCGGCGGCGGCTTTAACCTTCAGTCGCACCCAGCCGACCATGTTCTGGCCGAGGTCGTAGATGTGCACGCCGGGTGCCCTCGTCTTGACGGAAACCGGCTTGAGCGTCTCGATGCGGCGCACCGGCGGTGACATCCGCGCGGTGAACGCGGCGGGAGTGTGGCGGCCCACGCGGATGTCCACCGGCTTCCACTCGGCCTTGTCCGTGGGAGCGGCATCCGCCCAGCCGGTTAGTTCGCGGCGCGCGTCGTAGGTTTCGCCGTCATAGATGGAGTTGAGCGTGATCGGACCGGCGTCGGTCCAGCGCCAGTTTTCATCGGTGATGATGGTGGTGACAGTGCCGTCGGCGGCGGTCAGGTCGAGAAATGCCGAGAGCATTGGCTGCTGGCCGTATTGGTGGCGCGGGATCATCGTGCCGCTGTACCAACCGTCACCCAACAACATGCCGAGCGTGTTGTCCCCGGAGCGCACGTGTTCGGTCACGTCGAAGGCGGCGTAGAATAGCCGTCGCCGGTAGTCGGGCCAGCCGGGGATGAACTTGTCTTCGGTGACCAGTTTGCCGTTGAGCCACGGTTCCACAAGGCCGCGGGCGCTGACGTAAAGCCGGGCGCGGATGGGCGGTTTCTCCACCTTGAAGCCGTTGCGGAGATGCCGCGCGGGCGATGTCTGATAGAGCGGGACGTTGCGTCCGTCGCCGATCCACTCGGCGGGCCATTTGCCGCCCATCAATCCGGTACCGAAACGCTGGGGTTCGCTCCACTCGCTGGCATTTTCGTGGTTATCCCAAGTCCGGACTTGCCACGCATAGGTGGTGCGCGCGGCGGCCGTGAAACCGGGCACGACGTTCCACTGCGTCGAATCCGATTCGACACGCGCCGACTCCACCGGCTTGCCGATCGTCTTGCCCGAGGCATCAATCTCGCTGACACGCACCTGCCAGGCCGTCTGGCGGACATCCCGTTCGTCCGTGTCGAGCCGCCACGAAAACCGCGGGGCTGGGGTGTCCACCTGCGGAGCCTCGTGCAGTCCCTCGCAGCGGAAATCGGCGAGCGCCAGTGCGGCGGCTAGATGCGTGGAGAATGCGAAGAGACAGAGGAGTCGGGCGATCATCGGGAAATAGGGTTCACTTTTCCACGTTGACGATGACCCGGCGGTAACGGGTGAGCGGCGGCGAGCCATTGTCAGTCACTGCTAGAATGATGTGCATGGTCCCGACGCCCGGCGGCATCACGCGGCCGGTGGGCACGGTGAACGAGGCTTTCAATTGGTCGGCACCTTGGATCTCCAGCGGTTGACCGCTTTTGGCGTTGGAGGTCACGAACGTTCCGGCTTCCGGGTAGTAGAACCATGAGCAGGTGAACGTGTCGCCATCCGGATCGGTGGTGCCTTCGGCGCTGAGGTCGATTTTTTGTCCGCCCTTGGCGGTGATTTCCGCAGGCGTGGCGAGCACCGGCACCGGCGGGTGGTTGGCCTCGGCGCGAGGCTTGATCGTCCAGTCCATGCGCGCGGCGAAGTCGTTCTGATAGGCGGAGCGCCAGCGCCAGATCGTCGGGTGGTTGCCGGTGTGCCATTTGCCGTCCACGCCGAGCACCTCATCCATCGCGGTGGTCCAGAGCGGGCGTGTTTCAGGTTCCAGAAAAAATCGCTGTGTGGGCGGAGTGTAGAACTCGTAACGGCCGCCCCAGCTCCCCCAGTTAGGGTGATCGGGCGAGTTGAGCCCGTTATTGACAAGACCGAGGAAACTCGGGGTGTCGCCTTCCATGAGGAACTCGGTGTGCGGGTATTGCGCCCCCAGCGGCCCTTTGCGGCGGACCTGTTCATCGAGCCACGGATTGTCCACGATCGTGAAATCGGCTCCCACGAAGCGGCCGTGGAAATTGTCGCCGCTAATGCCGCTCCAGGTGGCGAAATGATAGGCCCCGCCCGGATGATAGCCTGGGCTGGCGACGTAGAAGAGACCTGGGAAACTCTTGCGAATCCATGGGCCGGAGTCGTCCTGGTCGGAAATCGTATGAACCCGAAGTTTTCCAACAAACTTCGCCAGAGCTTCCGGCGTGCGGTTGGCGCGCACCTTCCAGAGCGCCTGCGCCAGTGTGTTAGGGCCGCCCCAGACGGGAACCCACAACGGTCGCGGATCGTCACGGTCCGCTGCGGCGATGAGCGCTTCAGAGCCGGGGGAATCCATGCCTTCCCCGACAGCGAGCATGCCGACATCGGATTTCCCCTCGCTGATCACGCCAAGCAACTGCTCCGTGGGCGGGAAGCCGGGTTCGTGCAAAAGCAGATTGTCGCGGACCTTTCCGTAGGCTGCCACGATTTCGCGAAGGCGCGATGCCAAGGTTTTCTTTGGTTGATGGATGGATGTCGTGGCGACGAGCCCTTCCACATCAAAATGGTTCGAGTATGTCAGAAACCTCACCGTGGACTGGGCGTCGTCGGGTTCGTTGCCGATATCAGTTAGGACAAAGATGCGGGTTTTCTCGGCGGCGGACGCGGTGGCGACCACGGCGACGGCGGCAATTGCTAGAAGTAGGGTTTTCATGGATGGAGGGTTTATCGGGTGGCTGGGAGCCAGACGGACATTTCAGATATTCCGCGGTTTCCCCAGGCGAAGATCGGGATCAGGCGCGCTGGGATTTTTCGATCGGACGCCTGTTGGAGTGGTCGGGTGAGCTTGTCGTTCCAGTCGCCTTGCGGGCGAACCTGGATTTCCGTTTCGACGGCGGTCACTCCCTCCAACAGATTTGAATCAAAAGCAGGTGTCAGCCTTGAGGAGGAGGAAATGGAAACGTCATTCATTCGGATGCCGGCAATCTCCGGCGATTCGAGACAATAGACCACCGGGCCGCGCTGCACGGCGAGTTGGTTCCTGTTTTCCTCTACCGCGGGATGACTTTCGATGAACTGCGCGGGCATCGAGAAGTTCAATTCGGTGGATGCTCCCTTCCGCCATTCCTTCCGCTCGGAGAGGTAAGTTCCGGGCGTTGCGGAAGGCTCGCTGGAGGTGGCCCAGCCGGGTACCCGCATCTTCAGGGTGAAGGTCACCGGCTCTTCCGGCTCCACTTGGATGAGCACCTTGCCGTCCCAGGGATAATCCGTAACTTGTGTTAGTTTCACTTTCACACCGTTGATCTCCGTCGTGTATTCACTTCCGCCGTAAAGATTCACCCAAAGCGTGTCTTCGGATTTCGCGTAAGCCATCGTCTGCAATTGGGCGAGCGTGCGCACTACGTTCGGCGGGCAGCAGAAACTGCTGATGAACGGCTGGCGCGCGCCACCCCAGCGGAGTTCGAGCGGCATCGGATCGAGCACGCGTAGGGGATTCACATAACTCCAGTCGGTGCCATTGAGCGCCACGCCACTGAGCACGCTGTTGATGAGGGTGTGCTCCAACAGGTCCACGTAGCGCGCCTCGCCGGTTGCCTCGAACATCCGCCAGTTCCACATCACGCTGCCGATGTTGGCGCAGGTCTCGCTGTGTGCGGTCAGATTCGGTAACTGATAGTCTCGACCGTAGGCCTGGTGGGTCCGCGTGATGGTTTTTTGTTCGGTGGAACCGTCCGGCGATGCTCCGTCGTAGAGGGCGCCACAGCCGCCGGTGATGTAGAGTTTCCGGGTCACCAGGTCCTTCCACATGGACGTGAGCGGAGTCATCAGCGCCTTGTCGCCGGTTTCCAGATAGAGATCGGCCGCGCCGGCGCAGAGATAGTTTGCGCGCACCGCATGGCCGCAGATCTTGGTTTGTTCGGTGAAGGGAATGCGGTCCTGGTTGTCGTCACCGCCGTCGGTCACGAGTTTCCGCATGTCGATGAAATGCTGTGCGGCGTTGCGGTAGCGGACATCGCCGGTCTCGCGCCAGAGATCGAGGAATCCCATGTAATGCGCGGGACAGACGGAGTTTTTCGCCTGCTCGGGCGTGGGATTCGCGAAATGTTGGATGAGGAAATCCGCCGCCCTTTTAGCGACGGTTAGAAGCTGGTCGTTGCCGGTTGCCTGATGATGCCGGCAGGCCGCCGTCATGAGGTGGCCCATGCAATACATCTCGAACGCGTTGCGGTCGCTGAACGGCTGCGCCGCCGGATCGCCCGCGCGTTGGCCGATGATGACCTTCGTGTAGATATAACCGTCAGGACGCTGGGCTTTCGCGATGAGGTCCACGGCTTCGTCAACATGCGCACGAAGTGTCGCGTCCGGTTGGGTGATCAGAAGCGAGCACGCCGCCTCCAGCCATTTGTAAGTTTCGCCGTCATTCCAAGCCGCGCCACGGCAGCGACCTTCGGCAAGGCCGGCGGCGATGCGGAAATTCTCGAGAAAATGAGTGCGTTCCTTGCCTGAGATCAGCGTCCACATGGCGGGCACCATCTTGGTGCGACAGGCGTCGTAGCGCTGCGCCCAGAAGCCGGATGTCCATTTGGTTTCGTGAAGGGCCGCGGGCTCCATCAATGCGTGCGGGCGCGGTTTCACGTCCTGCGCCTGGGCTGCAGTGCCGCAAAGAACCAGTCCCAGAACCGTTAGTTCGAGATGTCTCATGGGTTGGCTGGGGTGGGAGTGATGATCACGTCGTCGATCAGGAAGGAAGCAAGCGGGGCTTTGGTGTCGACACCGGCCAGATCGCGGCCGCCGTAGCCGCGTTCGCGGTGCGGGCCGGTGCGGAAAGAAATCCGTTCGACAGTTTTTACGGGGTCGGTGAAAAACGCCGGGCGTGGCAGCGGGGATTTGCCGTCAACCAGCACCGAGCAGCGGTCGGCAGTGGGGTCGGCAGGAATTTCCAACTCGAACTGATGCCACTGGCCGGCGGTGTACGTTCCCGCGTCGAGCCATTGCGCTTCGTGACAGGCCCAGAGCTTGCCATCCTCGCTGAAAGCCAGTCGCACCGGGCGCGCCCCTTTGGCGTCTAGCAGGTCAATTTCCAGCCGCGCGTTGGTCTGACGGGCGAAGAGGCGGAATGACACTTTCACTCCGTGTGTGGCGGGAAAAACACGGATGGCTCGGGCGTAATCGTGTGGGTCTTCGTCGCGCAGTTCGAGCACGCGGCTGCCTTCCCCATCGGCAATGCGCACGGGGGCCCAGAGGGGACTGTAAACATTCCAACCGGCGGGCAGCGTGCCCGGCGCGGCCGCTTCGAATGTGTCGTTCACCGCTTCTCTAACCGTGGTTGTTACTGGAACCGGCACGCGCGCGATCCAAAGGTCCTCCTTGTTGACTGAGTATGTCAGATAGAACGCCTTTGCCGCGTCGGGTGGCGTACCGTTGCCTTCGACGATGCCGCGCACGTATTGGGGCCCCATGTTTTTCAGATAACCGCCGAAGCGCTGGTCGGGCAGTTCGCCGTGGACGGTGGCGAGGCCCTTGAAGGTCGCGCTGTCGTCGCTGGTCATGATCGCGAGCGGGTAGCGGTTGCGGTTCGTCGGGTTGAGCACGAGGGCGTAGCGGTCGTCGCCGGTGCGCTGGAGCCAATATTTCGAGGCATTCTGGGGGACGTTTTCCGCGAACTCCTTCTCGGTCCAAGTCAGGCCGCGATCCTTGGTGGTGGCGACGAGGCGGTTTTTCCAGATGCCGAGAATCGAGCCGTCGGGCCGGGTGACATACGAAAGCGCCTTGCCCTTGATCCGATAGAAGTCCGTCTCGTCGAGCATTTCCTCTTCCCACCACTGGGCGGTCATGAGCTTGTTAGCCAGCAACGCGTCGCAGGCGGCGACGAAACCCTTGTCCGGCGATTCCGTGTAGAGCGGGTAGGGGAGTTTGAAATCGGGAAAGGCGCTCTTCGCATTCGGGCGGATGAAATAGATCGGGCCAAAGGTTCCATCCTCCCTGATTTCGCGCACGGCGCGGCCGATGCCTGTGCCGTCGTTAGGCGACGGATGTTTGCCGTAAAATCCAAGCGCCAACAGTCTGCCATCTGGCGCGACGTAGAAGCCCATCCGCTGGTGAGCGATGGTTTTTGTTCCGTCCGGCAGCTCGAACGCGGGGAAAACCACACGCGGGGCTTCCCAGGAAATGCCATCCGAAGAGCGCGTCAGCGAAGTGGCGCAGGGAGCCTCGTGCTCCGCGACTGGTCCGCTGAGGTATTCGATATAAAAGTGTCCGCGCCAGTGGCAGAGCATCGGGGCGTGGACGTAGGTGTCGGTGAGTCCGTCGGCGTGGGCGGGTGCCGTGCGGTTCGCACGGAATACCTGGATATTGTGCACGCCCACCACCGGGCGCAGCGCTCCGTCGGCGGAGTTGGCGACGCCCACCGTGCCGTCAAAGACAACCGGCGGTGCCGCGCAGGCGAGCGTGCCGAGGGCGAGTGGGATGAAACCGATGCGACGCATGTTAGCGGACATTACGACGGTCGATGTTGTTTTTCAAATCCGTCCAGTCGATCTTCGGCGCGCGGGGATCGAGGCCGTTGATGTAATCCTCGATGTTCGCGTATCCATCGTCATTGAGATCGGTGAGTGCATCGGAGGCGTCCTCCGGGTTGAGACCGTTAGCGGTTTCCCATTCATCAGGAAGTCCGTCGCGGTCCGCATCGGCGTAGGGTTTTCCATTGTAGTCCGGATAGCCGCCGACCTGCGCGGGATTGGTGATGAAGCCCTTGGTGACACCGTCCTCAAGCTCCTTCACCCAGTTTGTGGCATAGCCGACCTTGGAGGCACGGGCGGAGTCCTCGGGCGTGGCGCGGGCATCGCCCACCTTGCCGGTGCGGACCATTTCGGTGACCCGGCGATCCACCGCATCGCGAACCGGCAGGATGGCGCCAGCGCGGTCTAACACCGTTGCGTATGACCCGGCGGCGGACTGGATGGTGAGCGGGTTGTGGGGCGTGGGCGTCTCGGAACGGATGCTTTTGAGCACCTCGGCGAGTGGTTTCTGTTGGACGTCGGGTTGCACGCCTCCATCCCAATTGTCGCGGGTGACGCGGTCATTGCCGATGACCTGGTTTCCGGCGACGCAGGCCTTGCCGAAGTTGTCGATCACGGTCTTGGAGCGCTCTGATTCGGGTTTGAGCAACCGATAGGAAATGGGAGCGCCGGAGGGTGTGCCGGGTCCTGGCTTGTAGGTGTTGTTGATGATGTTGAAGAACGAGCGGTGGTCGCCGCCGTCCACCGTGCGGTGGCGCCAGTTGAAGATGACGTTGTTCACGAAGGTGAAGTCGTGGATCATGCCGACGCTGGGGTTGCGGCCGGTGTTGCAGGCCCAGAGGTTGTGATGGAATGTGCTGTTAGCTCCGCCGATGGTGGAACCGAAGGCATGGTGATAGGTGTTGAGCGCCTCGCTGAAAATGGAGTGCTGGATGCTGATGTTGACGGTGGCAAGCTTGAGTTCGGGCGTCTTCGGATCGTCGTCGTGATCGTGCATGTGGCGGTACATCGACATGTTTTCGTCCAGCCCCCACGAGGCGGAAACGTGGTCGATCATGATGTTGCCGATGGGATTGCCGCCGATGGAGTCGTTGCGGTCGGTGGCGTCCATCGCGCCGCGGCGGAAGCGCATGTGGCGGATGACCACGTCGTGGGTTTCCAATTCGACGGTGGCACCCGCGATGCAAACGCCATCGCCCGGTGCGGTGTTGCCAGCGATGGTGATGTATGGGGCGCGGACGCGGATACGGTCCTGGAGCTGGATGATCCCGGCGACGTTGAAGATCACGATGCGTGGCCCGGCGGTTTCGCACGCTTCGCGAAATGAGCCGGGGCCCGAGTCGTTGAGATTGCTCACCACCATGATTTTCCCACCCCGGCCGCCGAAGGAATACATCCCGCCGCCTTCGGCACCGGGGAAGGCGGGGATTTTGGCTTGGGAAAGATCGGAGGGTTTGCCGGCTCCGGGAAGGTAGGGCTTGCCCTTGGCGGACCAGGCGGCGAGTTCGGACTTCTGGCTGGCGAAAATTTCATCCGAGCGGCGTTCCGCGGCTGCCTTGCGGGCGTCGGTCGCGCGTTGGAGTTCGGCCGGGATCCGCGGGTAACCTTGGGCAAGGGAATGGGAAGCCGGGAGCACGGCGAGCGCGGCTATCAGTTGGAGACGATGCATGGAAGTTGAGTTTGGGGTTTTCGAGAATCTATTTTCCGGCCGGGGCTTGTTTCTTGCGCTCCATCATTTCGCGCTCGGCTTTCTTCATGTCGATTCCCGCGGCGGAGAGGTAGTTGTTGATGCGGCCCTTGTATTTGCCGAACCAGCCGTGCTTTTCATCGGAGGATCCGGCGTCCATCGCGTGTTCGCGGGCCTCGCGGAGCCAGGAAAGAAGCCGTCGCGATTGCGCCGGCGTCATATCGGGCAGCATTTCCTGATAGACGCGGAAGGTGAGCGGGACGACGCCGTAAGTCATGCCATCCTTGACCTGTTCGACTTGATCCGGAGTGAGTTCGACGGAGAGAGCAGCCACGTAGGCGTAGTGCAGTCCCGCCATGCGGGCGGTGGCCATATCTTTGGCGATTTGCACTGCCGCCTCGCCAGTTGGAGAATCCTTGGCTGCCTTGATAGCCGCATCCCGTGCATCATGGACGACGCTCAGGTCGTGGTATTGAGCGGCGATGAGATCACGGACGCGGGTGGTCTGGGCGGAGTCAGAAAGACCGAGAACCGCTGCGATTTTGTCCGCCCGCTGGACGAGGGCGGCGGAAGGCGCCGCCGGAGTTTCGGCGGCGCGAGCGACAGTGGACAAGCTGATCAAGGCAGCGGCCAGAGCAAGAACAGGCAGACGCGGGTGCATGAGGAGTTGGGTTTGAATGGATTCAAATATATCTGAGGACGCTGGCAGTCTTGCATGAGCTCTATTTGAATCAAGCTCCAACCTTAGTTTCCTCAGCGGCAAGAGCTTCAACTTTTGCTCACGGGCTCGCTTCGGGCGAAACTCCGGGGATGATCTTGCAAGAGGATGTGGATTCGGCACCCGACATCGCGAGGCTGAGCTTGGCCAGCTTCATCCATGGACCGTGGGGGAACACGGCAATCCGTGCCCCGGCTTGGTGCGTCAATCGCAAACCGCTTGCATGACTGCGAATGAGTTGCATGCGCCGGAGTTGGAGCAGAGCGTCCTGCACTCAGGGTGGATAGGCCGGACTCAAGACTTCTTCACGTCCACCCAATGTTTGGTTCGGGCGGATTCGAGTACGGCGTCGCAGACGTACTGGGTGCCGAGCGCGTGGCGGAAGTCGGGGTAGCGTTTTTCGGCCTTCGGGTCGTCGAGGGATTTGAAAAACTCGGCGAGCTCGTGGGTGAACGAGTGTTCGTAGCCGAGGCAAAGGCCGGGGACCCACCAGTTTCCGGAATACGGATGGTCGCCGTCGGTGGCGTGGATGTTCGTCCAGCCGCGGCGGTCGCCGGGGACGCCATGGTCGAAATACGAGAGGTAGTTGAGGTCGTGGAGGTCCCAGGCGAGGGATTTTTTCTCACCATTGATCTCGAACGTATAAAGCGCCTTGTGGCCGCGGGCGTAGCGGGTGGATTCGAAAATAGCGAGCGAGCCGTTTTCGAAACGGGCGATGAAGGCGCAGGCGTCGTCGATGGTGACGGCTTGTTTCTC
>JBGSOI010000012.1:0-21795 GCA_041739215.1 Akkermansiaceae bacterium | reverse complement strand
ACGCGAGCGCGCTCGTGCGGCCCAAAAAACCTCAGTCGTCCGCGCCCTCGACATCTCCACCGAAGCCGTCACCGAATTCACCGGCTTCGAAAACGACACCGTCGAAGCCTCCATCCTCGAAATCCACCCGCAGGAAGACGCGCTATTCGTCATCACCGACAAGACCGTCTTCTACGCCGAGATGGGCGGCCAATCCGGCGATACCGGCACTCTTCAAGTGGCTGGGACTTCCAGTCCCAGCCTTCCCGTCACCGGCACCCAACAGATCGGCAAAGCACGCGCTCTGATCATTCAGAAATCAGAAATCAACAATCATCAATCGGAAATCAAAGTCGGCGACAAGGTCACTCTCCAGTTAGACACCACCCGCCGCCGCCCCATCGAAGCCCATCACACCGCCACCCACCTGCTCCATTGGGCGCTGCACGAAGTCGTTTCCGCGGACGCCGCACAGCAAGGTTCCTCGGTCGATGAAAACCGCCTGCGCTTCGACTTCAACAGCGCCGCCGTCACGCCCGGGCAACTGGCCGCCATGGAGGAAAAGGTCAACGCCTCCATCAAGGCGAACGATTCCGTCAGCTGGAAGGAAGTCCCCCACGCGTCCATCAAGGGCCGCCCGGACATCATGCAATTCTTCGGCGACAAATACGGCGACCTCGTCCGCGTCGTCCAGATCGGCGGCGAACCCCAGCAACTCAACGGCTACTCGCAGGAACTCTGCGGCGGCACCCACGTCCGCAACACCGGCGAGATCGGCCTTTTCAAAATCAAATCCGAAGGCGCCATCGCCTCCGGCGTCCGCCGCATCGAAGCCGTCTGCGGCGAAGCCGCGTGGAACCACCTCAACGAGATCGTCGAAAAATGGGACCACGAACTCAAGGCCGCCCGCGCCAAACTCCACGCCGCCAACGAAAAACTAACTGCTCTCGGTGAGGAATCCGTCACCGTGAACGATTTCCCGCACATCATGAGCGCCATGCTCCTCGAGCGCGCCGACATTTCCCAGATCAATGCCACCTTCGCCCACGGCCAGCGGACGTTAGAAGAAACCCAAGCCGCCGCCATCGAAGCCGAGAAGCGCATCAGGAAGATCCAGTCCGCCCAAGCCGCATCCCTGGCAGACGCGTCCCTCGCCGAACTCATCTCGCTGGGAAAACCCATCATCGTCTCCTTCGAGTCCGACGCCTCGCTACTCCAGGAACTCCAGAACGGCCTCAGGAAAAAGCAATTTGCCGGCCCCGCCGTGCTCATCGTGGACGACGGAGAAAAACTCCACCTGGCCACCCACTGTGGTTCAGCTGCTCTAGCAGCAGACCTCAAAGCCGGCGACCTCCTCCGCGACCTCGCCGCAATCGCTGGCGGCAAAGGCGGCGGCAAGCCGGATCAGGCGAGAGGTGCCGCGCCGGACCGTTCCAAGCTCGAAGAAATCAAATTAGCCGCTGCCGCTAAATTCTGAGTCCGAGCACTCTCCTTTTCCCCATCGAAAAGTTTGCTGACGCTACCGTTGGGCCCCAACTTTTTTGTTAGAGTGTTTGCAAGCAGTTTGCGGATGTCTTTGAGCATTTCCGACCGGTTTCACTTGATCGCGTTGAGGCAGCGTCAAAGGCTCAAATTTTGCAGCAATTGGATATCACCTCATCCGCTTCCGGGTGCGCATGAGAGCGGCCAGCATGATCCAGGCATCGCGCAGCGGCTTCACCTTGCCGCCGGGTTTCTCAACCCAGTTCACGGGGATTTCCAACCAGGACGCACCATCGCGTTTGAGGGCGCATAACAGTTCGGAATCGAACGCGAGGCCGTGTTCCCGCAGCCCGCCGGCGACGCGGCGGCAGTCGCTGCCGCGCAGGACCTTGGCCCCGCATTGGGGGTCCTCGCACTGGAGATCCAGCAGCAGATGGGCGGCCAGCAGGAACCCGCGGTGGAACAAACTCCGCCACGGGCTTTCCACCAACCGGGTGGTCGCGGTGCGCTTGCGGATTCCCAGCACCGAGCTGCCGGACGTCACCGCCCGGTCAATGAGCCCGATCATTTCCTCCGCCGTGACGCTGCCATCGGCGTCCACGAAGGCGAGCCATGCCGCATCTGGCCCGAGTGCCCAGGCCTCTCTAACGACCGAGCCCTTGCCGTGATGAGCGGCGGCGAAATGGAGTTCCACCCTTGGAAAAGTTTCCGCGAAAGTGTCCCGCAAACGGGTGAGGGCCGCGTGTTCATGCGGGCCCGAGCCGTCGTCGGCGATGATCCAGCGGATGGGCAGCGGGGAAGCCGCGAGCGCCCGCGCGAGTTCCGCGCCGAAGCCGGCCAGCCGCGACGAGTCATTCCAGACCGGAGTGACTAGCAGGATTTCAACAGGCGGCGCGGGTTGGGTTTGAATGCACCGGATTAACGTTGCCGGGCGATCGTTTCTTTCGTGGCATGAGGGCCGTTTGACAAGGAACGCGCTCATCATCGCCTGTTGGATCGCCGTGATCGGCTGCGGGGTCTTCCTGCGGTTCGACCAGCTATCGAAGCGACCCTTTCACGCCGACGAAGCGACCGGCGCGCGAATCACCTCCGCCCGAATGGCGTCCGGCGACTATGTGTTCGATCCGCTGCATTACCATGGCCCCACGCTGAGCAGCCTCGCCATTCCGCTCTTCAAACTGCACGGCGAGTCCCGCTGGCAGGACATGTCGAAATTCACCCCGCGACTGCTAACAGCCATCGCCGGTATGCTGCTGGTGTGTGTGCCGCTGTTGTGGCGCCGGCGCTTCGGCGATGGCCCGATGCTGCTGGCCGCCGCGCTGTTGGCGACTTCGCCACTGCTCGTTTACTACAGCCGGATGTTTATCCACGAGTCGCTGCTGGTGCTGTTCGGGACGCTCGCGCTCGTTTCGCTGACCCGCGCGCCGCGATATGGAATCGCGGGATTGCTCGTCGGCCTGATGTTCGCCACCAAGGAAAGCTTCGCCATCAGCATGATCGCGTGGACAGGCGCGGGATTGTCAGTCGCGCTGGAGAACCGGAAGCAACTCGATCGCGCGTGGTTGAAAACCCACTGGCGTCAGGTGGCCCTTTCGTTTCTAACTGCCGCGCTCGTCTCCGGCTGGTTCTACACCGACGGCTTCCGCCAGCCGCGCGGGGCCATCGACGCGATCCGCACGTTCTTCGTCTATGAAACGGTGGCCGGCCACGACAAACCGTTCGGCTACTATTTCAATCTGCTGGCGCTTCCTTCGAAATCCGCAGGCGTGTGGTGGTTCGGAACACCTGTGGTGGTTCTTGCGCTGCTAGGTTTCGCCTCCACTTTCCGCCGCGACGCCAAGGGCCGCGCCACCATCCGTTTCATCGCCTATGCCGCGGCCGGGCATTTCGCGATCTACAGCCTGATCGCCTACAAGACGCCGTGGCTCGCCTGCCTGCCGTGGGCGCATGTCTGCCTGCTGGCCGGCTTCAGCGTCAGGGGATTTTCCGGCCACCGTCCGTGGGTGAAAGCCGCGCTCTGTCTGTTCGCCGGCGCGGGCCTCGTCACTCAATTCAACCAAGCCCGGCGGGCCAGCGGACGCTTCGCTTCGGACGAGCGCAACCCGTTCGCCTACGTCCCGACACGCAACGATATCGAGACAATCGGACCGTGGCTGGCAAAACTCCAACAGGTCGCGCCCGGTGGCACGCTGGAACCCATCGGCGTCATCGGCGCGGATTACTGGCCGCTGCCGTGGTATCTGCGGTCTTTTGAAAAAATCGGTTACTGGCCGGAGCCACCCGCCGACCTGACATCACTGCCACTGGTGTTCGCGATGCCGGAAATTGAGGACGCCGTCGCCGGCAGTCTCGGGCAAACCCACACGCCGCTGCCACGCGGGCTGCGGGCGGGTGTGGCGGTCACCTTGTATGTTAGGAACGACATTTGGGACTCGTGGATGGAACAGGGCAAATGACGACTGGACCGCGAAATTTATTTCGCCTGAATCGTTCCGTAGAATTCGCGCGGAATAAATCCCGCGCTCCAATCGCATGACCCAGCTGCCACCAGCCCATCTGTTCACGCACGACGCGATGAACACGACCTTCAACCTGCGGATCCGCGAACCTGACGCGGACCTCGCTGCCGACATGGCGCGCGAGTGTTGCGAACACCTCGATTTCCTCGAAGCCCGCCTCAGCCGCTTCATCGACGGCAGCGACGTCTCCCGTATCAACCACCTGCAAGCCGGCGAAACGCTTTATATCAGCGAACCAACCCACCAGTGCCTGTTAGCCGCGCTCGACGCTTATGCCCGCACCGGCGGATTGTTCGACATCACGCTCGGCAGCCGCATCGAGCATCGGAAATCGGCGGTAGAGGGAGACTTGCCGCCGCTTGTCGGCAAACTGACCATACACCCGGACGTGGCGGCGGTGAGTTGTGAAGCGCCCGGCCGCGAGATTGATCTTGGAGGGATCGGCAAGGGCTTCGCGCTCGATCAACTGAAGGCGTTGCTCACCGAATGGGGTGCGGAGGGGGCATTGCTCTCCGCCGGTGCCAGCTCGCACCGGGCGTTCGGCCCGGAGGCCTGGCCTGTCGCTCTAACCAGCGAAAACGAATCCCTGCGCCTTTCCCTCGCCAACCAATCCTTAAGCGCTTCAGGCACCGGCATCCAAGGCAGCCACATTGTGCATCCCGCGGGCGAGGAAGCGATGCCGTTGAAACCCTGCAAACGGATTTGGGTGATATCATCCACGGCGGTCCTGGCGGAAATCTGGTCCACCGCGCTGATGCTGGTGGAGCCGGATTCGATCCCGGAATTCATCGCCAGCGACGAGACGCTAGCCCAAGTTTACATTGACCGCGATGGCAGGGTGGAGACGCTTTGAGAAACGATTATTCCCATGGAACCCTTTCTAACCAACGTCACGCTCATCTTCGGCGGCTTGCTCGCGGCCGCTGTTTTCTCCCGCGTGGCGTTCGCCATTTCGGAAAAAATCACCCGCGCGCCGGTGCTCGATGTTTTCATCAGCCTGTTCACCTGGCTTCCGTGGGCTGCAGGCGCGTGGCTCGACGGTTGGCCGGGCGTGGCAGCGGCGCTCGTCGCGCAGTTTTTCGCCCTTCACGCGGTCTGCCTGACCGACCGGCTCGTCCGCGGCAAAAAGGGCCGCACGCTCACTGATGCGCAGAACAGATTGTTAGGGCCGCTGCGCAACCAGCTCGCCTTGTTCGCCACCGTCCCCGCGGCGGTGGCATTTGTCTGCGTCCGGGCGATAGAGATCCTCACCTATCCGGTCGTCGCCTGGCTCGCGAAAATGCCGACCTACAAACAAGGCGACTGGGTGAATCTCTCGCGTCACAAGTATGACGGCCTGATCGGTTACGATCTGTTATGGTGCTGGTATTGCGACTGGATGACCGGCCTGTGGGCGCTGGGCAGCGAGATGCTGCGCAACATCGAGTCCTTCTGGTGCCCGATCCGTTTCCGCGACGATGTGAAGAACGACAACGCCATCATCGATTTCCCGGACATCGCCAAGTGGGCGAAAGCCGACGGCACGATGGAAGACGCAGTGAAAGCGTTCGAGGAACATTACGACGGCAAGCGCGAGAACAGCTGGTGGGGCCACCCTGACCGCAAGGGTGAATGAACTTCCGCCGCGTCAGCCCTAACAGCCACTTCCGCGCGCTGCGGTTGCTGAGTGACGCCGGTCGCTGGGAACTCGGGCTCAGCCCCTACAGCCACGGCATGCGGCTGCGGATGGGACTGGCCGGGCGACCGCCGCAGGTGATGGATTTCTGCCTCGGGCGGAATGCCGGGTTTTTCCCGAAAGCGCTCGTCGCCGTGCTGAAACGGCTGGATCCGCTGGACGAAATGTCCGCGCCGGACGAGGTGGATGCTGCGTTTCCCTGGGCCGGAACGAAGCCTGACCTGACGGTGCATTGGCCACTTCTCGAGGAAGGGTGGGGAAATAACAACCCTCCTCTGGGATTGACGACTGATTGATCGTCAAGCATAGGTCTGCGGTGAAACGCTCAAAAACCCTCGGCGTCGTTCTCTCACTGACGCTTCTTCTCCCATTGGCACCCTTGGCATCCGCCCAGGATTACGGGCTGGCTGCACGACCTGACGTGGGCGCTTATTTCGATGGTGTCATGCCGCCAACGCCGCCGGCCGTGGCGACCAACTGGACGACGGTCGTCGCGTTTCCCGGCCTGCATTTCGACAACGCGATGGGCCTGCTGCCGATGCCGGGGACCAACAAGCTCGTCGTCTGGGAGCGCGAAGGCCGGATCTATCAGTTCGTGAACAGCCCCGCCACCACCGACGCGGGGAAGTCTTTGATGCTGAACCTGAGCAACCAGTGCCAGGGCTGGGATGACATGGGCTTGTTAGGCATTGCGTTCCATCCGGATTTTGCAACCAACCGCCAGCTCTTTGTGTTCTACTCCTGGGTTCCGCCCGGCACGGTGGTCGGCAGCCCGACCACGCGGCCGCCGAACGCGACGAACTCGCGGGTCCGTGTGGCCCGCTTCACCGTGGATGCAAATGGCATCGCCAATCCCGCATCCGAGCTCGTCATCATCGACCAGACGGCGCATAACACGTGGCACAAGGGCAGCGGAATGTTCTTCCATCCGGAGAACGGGTTTCTCTATCTAACGAACGGCAATGATAATAACGGCAGCTACGACCAGGTCATCAACCGCGGGCTCTTCGGCTGCGTCCTGCGGATCGACGTGGATAAAGTCGGAGGCTCAATCAGCAAGCCGCCGGCCAAGCGCGCTTTCGAAGAGGTCAGCGCGAACTGGCCGCAGTATTACGTGCCTAACGACAATCCGTTCGTCGGCGTGGCGGACGCGTGCGAGGAGATTTTCGCGCTCGGCCTGCGCAGCCCGCACCGGATGACAATCGACCCGGTGACGCTGCGGATCTTCATCGGCGATGTCGGCGGCGGCTCGCGGGAGGAAATCAGCGTCATCGAACCGAGCGATCCCGAAGGCCTGAATTTCCAGTGGGGCCGCATCGAAGGCTATAACGGCGACCTGACATTGCCTTACGTCGGAGTGAGCAAGCGTCCGATTCTCGACTATCCGCATTCGGACGGGCGGACGGTGATCGGTGGCTATGTCTATCGCGGCTCGGAATTTCCCGAACTGGTGGGAAAATATCTGTTCGCGGACAACTCGAACCAGCGGATCTGGTATATGGACGAGTCCACGCACACCGCGACGACTCCCGCGACCAAGGTCCTCATCGCCACCATGCCGCGCGGCCCGGGCTCAAACTCCGGCAGCGATTACCTCGGCGTCGCATCGTGGGGCCACGATGCCAACAACGAGCTCTATCTCTGCCAGATGGGCACCGGCACCGCCGCCGCCAACGACGGCGGCCAGATTTACAAACTCCAGCGCGGCGGGCCGGCTCCCACGACCTTGCCGCCGACGCTCTCGCAGACCGGCGTTTTCCCGGATCTTCCGAGCCTGACGCCTAGCAGCAAGCTCATCCCCTACTCGCTCAACGCGCCATTCTGGTCCGACCACGCGGTGAAAAGCCGCTGGGCCGCGATTCCCAACGGCACCACCGTCGGCTTCGCGGAAACCGGCGATTGGACATTCCCGGGTGGCAGCGTCCTCGTGAAACATTTCGAGCTGCCGGTGGACGACAACAATCCGGCGATCCGCAAACGACTCGAAACGCGCTTGCTCGTCAAAATGGCGAGCGGCGGTTCCTACGGCGCGACCTACAAATGGCGCGATGACAACACCGACGCGGATCTGATGGACGCTGCTCTGACGGAGAATATCCCCATCGCAATCACGCCGATTGGAGATCTAACTGGCTCGGATCTCGGCAGCCCGGCCATCGCCGGTTCCACCATCCAGGCGGGAGACGCCGTCACGATCACCGCCGGTGGCACGGACATCTGGGGAAATGCCGACCAAGGTCATTTCGCGTCACAGCAGCGCACCGGCGATTTCGACATCTCCGTGCGCGTCGAGTCGCTCACCCAGGCGAACCTCTACACCAAGGCCGGACTGATGGTCCGCGAATCACTCGCTGCTAACAGTCGCCACGTTTACGCCATGGTTTTTCCCAGCAACGCCGCCCGCAACAATAACAACGGCGGTTACGAATACCAATACCGCACCACCACCGGCGGCGCGTCGGCGGCGATCTATCCGGCGGTGCCCCAGCCGCTCGTTAGCTATCCAAACACCTGGATCCGCCTGCAGCGCGAGGGTGATACCTTCATCGCCTACTCCGGCAACAACGGCATCAACTGGACCGAGTTCGCCCGGAGCAATCTGGACCTGCCGGACACCGTGTTCTTCGGCATGGCCGTAACGGCGCACACCGCGAGTCCCGCCACGACGGCGAAATTCTGGCTGCAAAGCCACCGCTATCAGCCGTGGTATTTCCCGAGCCGCGCAGACTGCACCGCCTGCCACACGCCCGACGCGGGCGGCGGGGTGTTAGGGCTGAGCACGCGCCAGCTCAACAAGCCGCAGCTTTTTCCCGCCACCGGCATCACGGACAACCAGCTCCGCGCATGGAATCACGTCGGACTGTTTCAGAACGCGCCTCCGGAAGCGTCCATTCCCAACTATGAAACATTGGCCGCCATCGACGACACGAGCGCGAGCCTGGAAAAACGCTCCCGCTCCTATTTCGATTCGAACTGCTCCTACTGCCACCGCCCCGGCGGCGTGCAGGCATTCTGGGACGCCCGCTATGACACTCCCCTGACCGAGCAGGGAATCATTTATGGCATTGTCGGAACCGAAATCGGCATCCCCGGTGGACGGGTGATCACGCCGCAGGATCTCACGCACTCGATTCTCTATCAGCGCGTGAACCGCGTCGGGGCGAACCAGATGCCGCCGCTTGCCCGCAATGAAATCGACACGGTCGCCGTGGACGTGCTGGCCGCCTGGATCGAGTCGCTCACGCCGATCGCGCCGCCGACCGTTGCTTTGGACGCGCCTTTGGACGGATCCACTTTCGTGCGCGTGGCGTCGGTCCCGATGGCCGCCACCGCCAGCGATCCGGAAGGCATCAGCAAGGTGGAGTTCCGGCAGGGCGGCACCCTGCTAGGCACCACGACCACCCCGCCTTACTCCTATGTTTGGGACAATCCGCCGCAGGGGGATTTCCCGCTCACGGCGACGGCTTACGGCGTCTATGGGAACTTCGCTGAATCCGCACCCGCCACAATCCATGTCGAGAACCCGCCGCCCACGTTCCAGGCCAAGGTCAATTTCGGAACCACCGCCACCGTCACGCCCGCGGGCTATCAGAAGGACGACGGCTCGCCCTACAACGCCACCCGCGGCTACGGCTGGAGCCGCGACAACACCCCGGATGCCCGCCAGCGCGCGACTCCCGCGGATGTCCGCTACGCCACTTTCGTCCATCTGCAAAAGGTCCAGGGCGGCACCAGCACCAGCTTCTGGGAAATGGACGTTCCTAACGGCTACTACGACGTCCGCATCGTTGCCGGCGACGCGGATTTCACCGACGGGATCATGCATCTAACCGCCGAGGGCGTGACGATTCTCTCCGGCCCGCCCGCTCCCAACTGGGTCGAAGGCATCGGCAGCGTCACGGTGAGCGATGGAAAACTAACCATCGCGCCGGGCGTCGATGCGGTGAACAGCAAGATCAGCTTCATCGAGATCGAGCGCATCTCGATCCCGCCGAGCGTCGCCCTCACCGGTCTGCCCGCCAATCCCGCCTATCTGAATACCGACAGCATCACCCTCACCGCGTCCGCCGCCGACAGCGATGGCAATGTCTCGCGGGTCGAGTTCTGGGATGGGGAGGTGAAACTGGGAGAAGACACCACCGCTCCCTATTCATGGTCGTGGACCGGCCCGCTAACAGCCGGTACGCACGTCCTGAAAACAATCGCCTATGACAATGACGGACGGGTCACCACCTCCACCTCCGTCAATGTCGTCGTGATGCCGCTGAAACTCGATTTCACCGGCTTCGCCACCAGCGGCGCACCGATGCTGCGGACTCAGATCCCAGCCGGGAGGAATTATACGGTTTCCTACACGGACAATCTGGTAGATTGGCATCCGCTCCAAACGAACACCTCGACCGGACTGGTGCTGGACCTCCAGGACCCGGATGCGGATGCGAGCCGGTTCTATCAGTTGAAGGTCGAGCCGTGAGTCCCATGAAGGGGCGATACGTGACCGCCCATGATCATGAAACAGCCAGTGAGAAGAGCCGAGGCGCGATTCATTGGCTTCCCATGGGCACGGCGGACGCGTTCCGCCGCTCCCTCGCCGTTTCTTGACGGAGGCCGGTGTTCGGTGTGACTGTCCCAACCCATGATGGAATCGGAATCATCCTCCTATCCGGACCTGCGTTTTCTCAGCGATTTCACGGAGATTGGCAAATTCCGGAATCGGTTACCGCACTGGCAACAGGACCGGGTGACTTGCTTCATCACCTTCCGCCTGGGCGACTCCATTCCAGCCAGGCTTCTCGCCGGATGGCGGCATGATCGCGATGAATGGCTGCGGTCCAATCCCAAACCTTGGACCGGTGAATCCGAGATCGAATATCACAAACTCTTCTCTTCGCGAATCGACCGGTGGATGGATGAGGGATACGGGTCATGTCTGCTCGCGAATCCCTCGAACGCGTGCATGGTTTCGGACACTCTCGGACGCTGCGACCGAACACGTTACCATCTTCACTCGTGGGTGATCATGCCCAACCATGTGCATGTGCTGATGTCGCCGACTGAAGGCGAATCGCCCTCACGGATCATCGCCGGCTGGAAACGGTTCAGTGCCACGAGAATTCACAAAGCGGCGGAAACGTCGGGGGCTCTCTGGCAGAAAGATTACTTCGACCGGCTGATCCGTGACTGGGATCATTTCATGAAAGTCGCGCGCTACATCCGGAGGAATCCGACGAAGGCGGGACTCGCTGAGGGAAATTTCGTGTTATTTGAGGCTCCGTGGGTCGCCCGGCTGCTGTCTTAACCATGGAGAGGCGATACATGATCGCCCATGTCCATGAGGTGACAATGGAAGGCGTGGGCCTCCGTTCATTGGCTTTCCATGGGCACGGCGGACGCGTTCCGCCGCTCCGGAAGGGCGATGCATGATCGCCCATGTCCATGAGGTGACAATGGAAGGCGTGGGCCTCCGTTCATTGGCTTCTCATGGGCACGGCGGACGCGTTCCGCCGCTCCGTGAGCTCACGCTTCGATCCCGTGCTTCACGCGGAGGCGTTCGATCTCTTCGGAGAGCGCGCCCCAACGGGTATAGCTGACCTCTAACGATTTCGCGAGCTTGTCCACGGCGTTGGTCACCTCGCGGAGTTTGCCGGGGTTGTTGGACACTTGCTCGCTGGAGAGCTGCTGGGTGAGCGTGGCTTGCGCGCCTTCGAGTTCGGCGATCTTGGCTTCGAGGGCGATGAATTCGGTTTCCAGCGGCTTGAGGACTTTGGAGCGGATTTCGCGTTGCTCGGCTTCGATGCGGCGCTGTTCCTTGCGGTTGACACCGGGGATGGATTGGCGGGACGAGCTGCCGTTAGGAGCGGGGGCGCCGAGGGTGGCGAGTTTGGGAATGCCCTTTTTCGCGGCTTCGTCCTCGGCGGATTTTTCCAGGTAGTAGGTGATGTTGCCGGCGTAGAGAACCGGCTGCTCGCCGGGGCGGAACTCGAGGGTCTTGGTGACGAGGGCGTCCAGGAAGTTCCGGTTGTGGGAAACGATCATCACGCTGCCGGGGTAGTCGATGAGCGCGCGCTGGAGCACGTCCTGCGATTGCATGTCGAGGTGGTTCGTCGGCTCGTCGAGGATGAGGAAATTCGCGGGGCGCAGGAGCATGCAAACGAGGGCGACGCGGGAACGCTCGCCACCGGATAGAACGCCGATTTTCTTGAAGACATCGTCGCCGCGGAAGAGGAAGCAGCCTAGCAGGTTCCGCGCGTGCGGCATGGCTTCGCGGGAGGCGGCGGCTTCTACGGTTTCAAGAACAGTTAGGTTCGGGTCGAGTTCGTCGGCGTGATTCTGGGAGAAGAACGAACAGGCGACCTTGTGGCCGAAGGTGTGGGTGCCGGTGTCGGGTTCCTCCTGGCCGGTGATGAGGCGGCAGAAGGTGGATTTGCCCGCGCCGTTCGGGCCGACGATGGCGAATTTCTCGCCCTTGTTGATCTCGAAATCGAAGCCGCTGAAGATGTTGAGCGCGCCGTAGGACTTCGAGACGGCTTCGAGTTTCGCGACGGTGTGGCCGGAGTTCGGTGGTGGCGGGAATTTGAAATTCATCACCGCGTCGTCGCGCTCGGGTTGCGGGATACGCTCGATTTTCGCCAGCATCTTGATGCGCGACTGGACGAGCGTTGCTTTGTTGGCCGAGGCGCGGAAGCGGTCGATGAAGCGCTGGATCTCGCCGATCTCTCGCTGTTGGGCTTCGTATTGCTTGAGCTGGATTTCCTTGCGGAGGACCGACTCGCGTTCGAAGTAGGAGAAGTTTCCGGCCTACTCCTCGGCGCGGCCATTGGCGAAGGCGATGGTGCGGGTGCAGAGGGTGTCTAGCAGCGCGCGGTCGTGGGAAATGAGGAGGATCGCGCCGGGGTAGTTGATCAAATATTGCTCGACCCAAATCTGGGTGCCGATGTCGAGGTGGTTCGTCGGCTCGTCCAGCAGCAACACTTCCGGCTCCTGGAGGAACAGCTTGGCCATCGCGATCCGCATCTGCCAGCCGCCGGAGAATTCCGAGCAATCACGGGTGAAATCCTTACTCTGGAAGCCGAGGCCTTTGAGCACGGACTCGATCCGCGGTTTCATGCGGGCCGGGTCGGTGGCGTCGAGGAGCAGCTCCAGTTCGCCGATTTCCTCCAGCAAATCGCCGTAAGGTGACGAACGCGGATCAAGCTTGGTGAGTTCGTTGGACAGGCGGTCGATCTTCTCGCTGAGCGCCATCGTCTCGCCGAAGGCGGACTCGGTTTCCTGCCACAGCGTCCGGCCTTTGACGTGGATCCCCTCTTGCGGCAAGTAGCCGATGCGCGTGCCCTTCGGTGCGTGGATCTGGCCGGAAGTCGGGCGGATGAGTCCGGCCACGCATTTCATCAGCGTGGATTTCCCCGCCCCGTTGTGACCGGCGAAGGCGATGCGCTCGCGCGGCTGGACGGAGAAGGCGAGGTCGTTGAAAAGGACGCGGGCGCCGAATTCAACGCGGAGTGACTGAACGGAAATCATCGGGGGCGGAAGATGCACGCCACGACGGCGGGGTCAAGCTCCGGGGCGGATCACGGTCACCGGACTCCCATTCCCGAGAGCTTGATGTCGAAAGGGTTTTCATTGCCATCGTTGCTTTTGAGACGGAGGGCGGCGGAACGGGTGCCTTTGTCGGTGGGCTTGAAAACCACCTTGAACGTGGTGCTGCCGCCGGGGGCCAGCGCGGACTTGGCGGGCTGGGTGATGATGAAGTCCTTCGCGTGGCTGCCGTGCCGGGTGATGACCAGGCCGGTGAGCCTGGCGGTGCCGGTGTTGGTGATGGTGAATGTCTTGGCCGCGCCCTTGTTGCCGATTTTCACGGTGCCGAAGCTCTTCTTGGACTTGCCGTCGGCCAGCTTGCTGCCGACGGGCTGCATGACGTCGATTTCCGGAGCGCGCGGCGCAGCTCCGATGCCGGTGACGTCAAATTCGAACGGGCTTTCATCTTCGTCGTTGCTGGAGATCCGGACTGTCACCACCCGTGCACCTGCCGCAGCCGGGCTGAACGTGAGCTGGAAGGTGGTGCTGTCGCCCTCCTGCAAGGTCGCGGCACCGATGGCGGAGAGTTGAAACTCCGCGGAATCCGCACCGAGAATCGTGGCGGCGATGCCCGTCAGGTCGGATTCACCCGAGTTCCGAATGGTAAAAATCCGCGCCGCCGAGCCACCGATCGTGACATTGCCAAAACTCCCCGTGCTCAAAGTGTGTTTCAAATCGTTGCCGACGGAATCCTCCACCGCGATTTCCTGCGGAAGCGGGATAAAATCCCCCAGATTGACCGCCTTGTAACCCTGCCAGGTCGGCGTCGTGAAGCCCGTGCTGCCATTGAAATGAAACACCTCGAAGCCACCCGCCGCGCCGCTGAACACGCCGCTCCCCATCGCCGGCGCATTTCCCCGGAACTCGGCGAAACCTAACAAACTGCAGCCGTAATACGCGTAGGTTCCGAGCGCCGTCACCGACGAAGGAATCCGCACGCCAGTGAGACTGCGGCATGACCAGAAGGCGCTGCTGCCGATCGTCGCCAGGCCCGTGGGCAACGGAATGTCGGTTAGTTCGGGGCAGAGGAAAAACGCGGCACTGCCGATTTTCTCCAGGCCCGCGGGCAGCCTCACGCTGGTTAGATTGAGGCTTCCGGCGAACGAGTTGTCGTAAATTTCCGTGACGTTGGCGGGAACGGCGTAGCTGCCGGCGCGCTCGGTCGGAAATTGGATCAACTTGGTTTTAGCGGTGTTGAAAACCACTCCGTCCACGCTCACGAACTGCGGATTTCCCGCGGCCACCGCGATGGATGTCAGCGAGGAGCAGGTGGAAAACGGTCCCAGTCCAAGGCTCGTCACGCTGGCGGGGATAGTCGCACTGGCAAGCGAATAGCAGTTGGCAAAGGCATAGGTCCCGATGCTGGTCACCGATGACGGAATGCTGACGCTTTGGAGGTTCAACGAATACGAGAAACAGCGCGCTCCGATGCTGGTGATGGACGCCGGCAATGTCACCGACGTCAGGCCGCTGCAGCCGTGGAAAGCGTCGTCGCCGAGGATGGTTAGGCTGCTGGGAATCTTCACGCCGGTTAGTCCGCCGCAGGAGAAGAAGGCGTTGGGACCGACCTGGGTGGTGCCGGACGGGATGGTGTAGGCCCCGTTTCTCGCCGGCGGATATTGCACCAGAATCGAGTCGAGTTTCTGGAACAGCACGCCGTTGGTGCTTTTATAATAAGGATTGCCCGCATTCACGGAAAACGATTGCAGGCCGTCGCACGGCGCAAACGCACTGACTCCCATGCCGGTCAGACTTGCCGGGATGGAAATGCTGGTGATCCCGCTGCAGTAGGCGAAGGCATGGGATTCCACGAGAGTTAGACCGGCTGGCAAAGTGAGCGGCCCGGTCAGTCCGGTGCAAAACCGGAAAGCGTCCTCCCCGATTCTCGTGAGACCGGCCGGAAACGCGACACTCGTGATCTGGTTGCAGGACATGAAGGCGCTTTGGCCAATCATCTTCACCGGCTTGCCATTGATGCTCGACGGAATCACCACCGCCCCCGCTACCGTCTCGGGAAAGTCGGTGATCACGACGTAACTTCCATAGTCCGTGTAAGTGAAATTTCCCGACTGGGCGGCGTTCGCCCATTGAGCCGATCCACCGAAGAGAACCCAAAGCATTCCCACAACAGATTTCCTGGCGAGGGCTTTCACGTTAGACGGGGCGGACGATCTGGGAGAAAAAGTCATGTCGCGGCAAGCTATTGTGTAACCACAGGATGGGAAGCCCGAAAGCCGTCTCCGGGGGCGGGAAAGAGCGAATTTCCCCGAACCCGGCTCACCGGCTGACGGCCAAGCGCATGAACCGGAGTGGACCGGTCCTGGCCACCGTCGCCGTGCGGATCTGGTTCGCGTCCGGCCCGGAAACAGTCACCCCGTTCGTGCTCCAATTTACCATGTCGCCGCTGGCCGTCACCGTGTAGGTGACTCCGGCAGTGCCCGCGTAAAAACTCAGGCTCATTTCGCCTGCGGTGAACACCGGTTGCGGCATGCTGCCGCTGAAGTTCGTGTTCGGATCGAGATTCAGCGCGTAAGCCATCAGGAGACTCACGCCATCGCCGTTGGTATCATCGGATAGATTGGCATCGAACGGGAGTGCCTTTGAGACCAACCAGTCAGCAGTCGGGTTGCCATTTCCCATATTGACCGTGGGATAGCCGAACCATGTCGGCGAAGTGAAGCCGGTCTTGCCATTGAAATAGTAAATCTTGAGATCGGGGAGTTTCTCCTTCGCCAACCCCGTATCGACGGTCGGAGCATTGCCTGCGAACGCCATTCGACTCAACTTGAAGCAATCCCTGAATGCGATCCAGCCGAAGCTCGGCGCGTTCGAGAGGATCGACACGCTTTCCAAGCCATCGCATGCCGTGAACGCATAATCGCCGAGGTGAGTCACGCTCACGGGAATCGTCACGGAGTTGAATTCAATACAGCCGTAGAAGGCTTCGTCTCCGATCAAGACCAAACTATCAGGAAGTGTCAGCCCATTCAGACTGCGACAACCCGAGAAGGCATTTTCCCCAATCGTGGTCACTCCCGCCGGGATGACCACGCCGGTGAGTTTTGTGCACCCGGAAAACGCATGATCTTCGATAACCGTTACTCCTGGCTGAATCGCATGCGTTCCGCTGAAACCACCCGGACAGCGGATCAGCACGGTTCTCGACTTGTTGAACAAGACCCCGTTAGAGCTGCTGAAGACAGGGTTCGCAACATCGACTGAAATGGAGACGAGACTGTCGCATCGGGCGAACGCATTTTCTCCGATGGCGATCACGCTGGATGGGATCTCTATTTCTGATAGATCGATGCATCCGGAGAACGCGTCTGTTCCGATGCCCGTCAAACCGGACTGAAGTGTCACGGCCGCCAAGTTGCTACAATTGGAGAACGCTCTTTCCCCGAGAATCGCCACGCCGGGAGGAATCGCGATGGTTGATAGATCGGAGCATCCCGAAAAAGCGCTGTTTCCAATGCTGCTGAGACCGGAGGGCAGCGTCACGCTGGATAAAGTGCTGCATCTTCCGAACGCTGAAGATCCAATGGAACTCAGGGTTGATGGCAGGCTCACATTCGCCAGACCCATGCAGCCATAGAACGCGTAATCTCCGATGCCCGTCACACCGGATGGGATCGTCACGGCTGAAATGCCGCCGCACCAGTAAAACGCATTCCGTGCGATTTGGGTCACTGGCTTTCCTGCGATGGATTCCGGAATGTTCACGATTCCCACAGCGCTCTCCGGGTAATCAGTAATGGTGATCGAAGTGCCGTTGTCGGTGTAGGTGAAATCCCCGAATTGATCTGCCGAAGCGGAAGTCACAAAACAGCAAAGAACCGCCAGGGTTCTCGCCTCAACGCTCTTCCGGCAGTCATGAACACGGCTTCCAAAGTTGGCAGGTTTCGAAGAGATCTCGGTGCGCAAATGATCGGGTTCATTCATTTCATCGGCGACACTGTCAGAATACGGAGTAAGCACAATGTAAAACTCGACTTGCCCTCAAGGACACCTTCGCCATGCCCCACCCGAAGAGAGTGTCCTGCGATTTTCAGGGAAGATTCGCCCGCCTCAATTCTCGCTCTCCACGCACAGCCGGAGTTGCCGGTCGGTCTTCGGCTGGTCGCGATCCCAGGCGGTTAGAAACGCGCGGATTTCCGCGAGCAGCGCCTCGCAGTGCTTGTTCCACTTGGACGCCCCGCGCAAGACCATCGCGCTTTCGCGCAAGCCGGTGAAGCGGATTTCCTCGGCTCCGGCGGCACGCAGTTCATTGAGCTCCGTGCGCAGCGTCTCGAAGAACCCGAGTTCGAAGCCATTTCCCGATTCCATCGCCGCTCTAACAAGCGAGACGGTGACAGGCGGGGCCAGCGGCTCCAGTTTCTCGGCGATGCGCTCGCAGCCGATCTTCACCAGCATCTTGCGCATCCGGTCGAACAGATCCTCCAGGTGCAGCAGCTTGAGCGGACACTTGGTTTCCAAATACTGCACGATCCCGCTGCGGATCTCCGTGACGAACGGAAAATCCTCGTGATCCGCCGCCACGGCCGCCCGCCGCAGGGCGTCGTCCAGCCACGCGGTGTCGTACTCGATCACCTGATAGCGGCCGATTTGGAGGGCAGGTCGATTGCCGATAAGTGCGATCACTGGGACTCTTCTGTGGAGGGGAAAAAAATGAGGGTGAGTGGTTAGGTGAACAGCCTGGGTGGGCGGGTGGATGAAAAATGGTTTATCAGTCCTTGAACAGACGGCGCTGGAACGGATCGCGCGCGGCACGCCGCGACAGCGACTGGATTTCCGCGATGAACTCGTTGACGTCCTCGAACTGGCGGTAAACCGAAACGTAGCGGACGTAGGCAACCGGATCGATCTGATGGAGCTTGTCCATCACCTTGCCGCCGATGATCGCGGACGGCACCTCGCTGAGATGGTCCTTGTGCAGGTCGGTTAGAATTTCCTCCACCGCGCGGTCGAGCCGGTCCATCGGCACCGGGCGCTTCTCGCAGGCCTTGATCAGGCCGCTCATCAGCTTCTCGCGGTTGAGCGCCTCGCGCGTGCCGTCCCGCTTCACCACCCGCAGCTCGGTGCGCTCGATCTGCTCGTAGGTCGTGTAGCGGTAGTTGCACTTCAAGCACTCGCGCCGGCGACGAATCGTCGTCCCGTCCTTCGATGACCGGGAATCGAGGACCTTGTCTTTGAGAGAACCACATTGGACGCAACGCATGGACTGAAATGAAACGCAACGTCGTGCAGCCTAAGCATACATGTGGTAGCGTCAATCCGAAAACTATGGTACATTTAGTAGTTGGTGTCCGAATGGTCGGCAAAGACGAAGTGAAGATTTTAGAAATTTGCAGGCACGCGGCAGCTTCGCATCGTAACGTCGCCGACAGTCTCAGCCGGACGCGCCGTGTCAGAGACCGGCTGAGGCAGCCGGGTCACGTTCAAGCCAGCGCCTTCTTCTTCGCCTGCTGCTCATCGCGGATCCCGCCTATGAATAACAGCACCGCAGCGATGCAGATGCAGGAGTCCGCCACGTTGAAGGCCGGCCACCAGCCGCCGCTGGATGGGACGAGCTTGTCGTACAGCGGCAGCCTGATGGCAACGAAGTCCACCACGTAGCCCTCCGACAAGCGCTGCCAGAAACCTGCGGATTTGAACTCCTCCAACAGAAATCCCTGAACCAGCCGGTCAGTTAGATTTCCCAGGATCCCGCAGAGCAGCAGCGCCACGGCGATCTGGGAGAGCGGGTGATTGAAGACACCCTTTTTCCAAAAAATGCGGATCATCGTCAGCGCGATGATCGGCACGAACAGAAACACGACGGGAGCCCACGCAGTGCCGTTGCCAAATCCGAAGGCAACTCCCTGGTTGTGGACGCGGACGAGGTGGAAAACGTTTTTGATCACCGGAATGTCGAATGCATCGGGAGACCACGGCGGTGGGAATTTCCACACGGTCCAGAACTTCGTGATCTGGTCGAGCACGTAGAGCGGGAGGGTGAGGAAGAGCAGTAGCTTGGGAAAAGTCATGGGGCAGATAGGTCCTATGGGTCGTATCAGCCCAAATTACAAACGTCGTCACAACGTTCGCACAGCCCGCTTTCCAGCAGCGGTTCGTGCTTCCGGCAGCGTGGGCACAGGCCAAGCTCCGTCTTGCGGGCGGTGGCGGCGAGCGCTTCGCCCGTCGTCGCGGTTAGACTGGCGATGATGAAGAACTCGGTGGCGAAGTCGCGGTCGTTGAGCATTTCCAGCAGCGGCGCATCAACGGCAGGAATGATTAGAGTGACATCCGCCTCGTTGTTGCGGGTGAATTCCTTGGCCTGGATGCGGCCCTCGATGGCGGTCTGGATGGCGTATTTGATTTCGAACAGCCGGTTTACCTGGCCCGTCGCCTCGCCGGGAGCGAATGCGGTGTTAGGTTCGGGGAAATCCTGTTCGTGCACCGTCCCGGTGGTGAACGCGGCATGCTCCCAAGCCTCGTCCGCGGTGAACGCGAGGATCGGCGCGAGCAGTTGGGCCACGCTCGTGAAGATCTGGTGCATCGCCTCCTGCGACGCGCGGCGGCGCGGGGAATCTGCGGCGTCGCAATACATCCGGTCTTTCGTCGCATCGATGTAGATCGCGGAGAGATCGGCGGTGCAGAAGTTGTTGAGCGCGTTGAAGACCTTGCGGAATTCGTAGGCGTCATAAGCCTTGCGGCACTCGCTGACGACTTCGTGAAGGCGCTCAAGGATCCACCGGTCGAGCAGGGTGTATTCCGGATTCGCAACAGGTTGGTAGCCATCGAGATTGCCTAGCAGAATCCGCAGCGTGTTGCGCAAACGCCGGTAAGGCTCGGCGACTTGCTTGAAGAGATCCTCGCCGAACGGCACTTCGTTCTGCCAGTCCACGGAAGACACCCACAGGCGGACGATGTCGGCGCCGTACTGGTTATAGAAATGCGCGGCGTCCGTGGGCTTGCCCGACTTCGCGGCATCGGACTTGGAAATCTTTTTCTTGTCCTTATCGACCACAAAACCGTGGGTCATCACCGTCCTGTAGGGAGCAATTCCCCGGTAGCCGGTGCTGAGCATCAGCGAGCTTTGGAACCACCCGCGGTGCTGGTCGGTGGCTTCCAGATAGAGATCGGCCGGGCAATTAAGCTGCGGATGCGCGTCTAACACGGCGGCATGCGAGCAGCCGGAATCGATCCACACATCAAGCGTATCGCGGCACTTTTTCACGCCGGCGGGCAGGCCCAACAAAGCCGCAAGTTCAGCGTCGGTTTTTTCAAACCAGATGTTCGTGCCTTGGGTTTCGACGAGATCGGCGACCTTGAGCGCGAGCTCCGACGAGATGATGACTTCGCCGCTTTCACTGAAGAAGACAGGCAACGGCACTCCCCACGTCCGCTGACGCGAGATGCACCAGTCCGGGCGGGACGCGACGGTGCCGTAGATCCGGTTGCGACCCCACGCGGGCAGCCACTCGACCTTGTCGATTTCCGTGAGCGCTTCGCCGCGCAGGGTGTCGAGCGAGATGAAAAACTGTTCGACGGCGCGGAAGATGATCGGTGTTTTCGAGCGCCAGCAATGTGGATAGGAATGTTTGTAAACTTCCTGGCCTAACAAATGCCCGCTGTCGTCGAGGATCTCGATGATCCGGGCGTTCGACTTGAAAACGTGAGTGCCCACAAGATCCGCGACGCCCACTTCCTCGGTGAATTTCCCGGCGTCATCGACGGGCGAGAGCACCTCGAGGCCGTTTTGCTGGCCGGCCACATAGTCGTCCGCGCCATGGCCGGGGGCGATGTGGACCGCGCCAGTGCCGGTCTCGGTGGTGACGAAGTTGGCGAGGATGAGCTTCGACTTGCGGTCAAGGAACGGATGCAGGGCTTCCAATCCCTCAAGCGCGCGGCCTTTGATTTCCTCAAGTGCTTCGACCAGCTTGAAGCCGGTTTTTTCGGAAAACGAATCGACGAGTTCGCGGACAATGATGAAATTTTCCTCGCGATCCCCATCCGAAAACCTGCCGACGACGTAGGTGAATTCCGGATGCACCGCGATGCCGAGATTCGCCGGAAGCGTCCACGGGGTGGTGGTCCAGATCACCATGCTGGCGGAGTGGAACCCACTTTCCAACAGGGGAAACTTCACGAAAACCGCCGGGCTTTCCTTGTCCTGATACTCGACCTCGGCCTCGGCCAGCGCGGTCTGCGCGCCGTACGACCACTGGACCGGCTTCTTCGATTGATACACCGAGCCGTTTTCCACCAGTTTCGCAAACACCCGCAGGATGCTCGCCTCGTAGCCGGGGTCCATCGTCAGATACGGCTTCTGCCAATCGCCGAACACCCCGAGCCGGCGGAACGAGGCACGCTGGATGTCGATGAATTTCAAGGCGAACTCGGCACAGCGGCGGCGGATTTCCGGCGGCTCGAGCCCCGCCGTCTCCTTCACCACCTTGAACTCGATCGGCAGCCCGTGGCAGTCCCAGCCCGGCACAAACGGCGCCGCAAACCCGGCCATCGTCTTCGATTTCACCACCAGGTCCTTGAGCAGCTTGTTCAGCGCGGTGCCCATGTGCACGT
>JBGSOI010000248.1:0-6043 GCA_041739215.1 Akkermansiaceae bacterium | reverse complement strand
CGGCGGCGTCGCGCGCCAGCCCGCGGCTGCGGCGGCCGCAGCTTCGACGGCCGCTTTCACATCGTCGAGCGTGGCATCGGGGACTTCGGCAAGCAATTTCCCGGTGGAGGGATCGATGACGGGAATGGATAGGCGCCCCTCCGGCCAGACCCAATTACCGCCAATATAAAAACCTCGAGCTCCGGCTGCAGGATCGATGGAGGCGATGGGAGAAAGCGTGGCGGCAGTCATGGGCGGGTTCCAGTGAAAAAGTTAGAAAGCTGCGGCTCCATGATCGCCGCGATAAGCGGCGTCAAGCAGGCGGGTCATGTCAACCGGCCCGATGGGCCGCGGATTGTTTTTGATCAGACGCTCGATGCCCAGCGCCTGCTCGCCGACCCATGGGAGCTTTTCGGCCGACAGGCCGAGCCCGGCAAGAGTCGGGGGGATGCCGATGGCGGCAAACAAGCGGGTCACCTCGTTGATGGCGGCGTCGGCCAGGGCCTCTTGCGAGAGACCTTCACCGGCTAGGCCCAGCTCGAGCGCGATTTCCGCCAACTCGGGCAGCACGGCGCAACGGTTGAAGCGCATGACATACGGCAGCAGGGTGGCGACGCCGAGGCCGTGGGCGGTATGCGTCTGCGCGCCCACAGGATATTGGATGGCATGCGCTGCCGCGGTGCCTGCCGTGCCGAAGGCGCAGCCTGCGGCCAGCGCCGCCATCATCACATCCGCCCGGGCCTCCTCATCTGATCCGTCGCGCCAAGCGCGTTCAAGGCTGCGGCCGATGAGGCGGATGGTGAGCAGCGCGAAATGATCGGTCAGCGCGCTCTTGCCGATGAAGACGTGTTTTTGGGCCAGTTCCGACGAGGGCGGACGCCGCAACGCAGTGAACGCCTCGATCGCGTGCGTCAACGCGTCCGCGCCGGCAATCGCGGTAAGGCCGGGCGGGCAGGACCGTGTAAGGTCGGGATCGCAGATAGCCGCCTTGGGTATTAGATAGGGGCTGGAAATGCCCACTTTCAGGGTACGGTCGGGATCGGAGATTACCGCGACCGGCGTCGCTTCCGAACCCGTTCCGGCGGTAGTGGGCACGGCGATGACGGGAAGTATCGGCCCTGGCACTTTGAACTCGCCATAATAGTCCTGCAGCCGGCCCCCATGGCTCAGCAGCAGGGCGGCGCATTTGGCCATGTCGAGGCAGCTTCCTCCGCCGATGCCGATGACGAGGTCGGGCGCAAACGGACGTGCGGCCTCGGCACAGTCGGCCGCGCTATCTCGCGGCACATCCGGCAGCACCCGACTGTCTACCAGCACCGCGAGTCCGGCCCCGTGCAGGCCGTCGAGCAGTTGTACGAAGTCGTCCGATGCGGCGAACCGCTCGTCGGTGCAGACCAGCGCACGTTGACCGAGACGCCGGGCGACAACTGGCAAAGCTTGGCTCTGGCCCTTGCCGAATAAAATCTCGGTCGGCAGCCGAATCGCGGAGAAGGATGTCACGGCTTTTATCCAATGGGTTACGCTGAGGAAATCATTCTGCGATTCCGTATCGAGCGGCTCACAGGATCGAGCGGCCTTTCTATCAGTGTCAAGGGTCAAAGCCATGCGAAATACAACACCTGCCCAAACCTTTTGCAGCCTTCCCTCAACGCCCGCCTGAAACGGATCATCCGGCGGGCCATCCCTCGCGTCGCTTGTTCAGTGTCGCCTTCCGAACCATGCGAACTTTTATTTCCATCTTCTTTGGAAGAGAGATTCTATCAGACGAAATTTCGCGCCTGACCCCAACGATAGCGCCAGCCGCTTGAACCCGCCGATCGGGGAAATTCCCATTGCCACTGTTTGGCAGAGTTCAAGTGAGCGAACGGCAATCCTTAAACACCCTCTCGAAGAAGCAATCGATTGCCTGGACCGCGCGGCGATTCCTCGCCAAATCTCCGGGATGATCTTTCCCTTCCGCTTCGCCATGCTGCCGGGTGCCCTGCTGTTCAGCGCCTTCATTTCGATCGCGTCCGCCGCCGACGTCGGCAAACGTCAGACGGAGGTTCACTTGAAATTCGACGGTGATGCGGCTGAGCCCAAGTGGATCGAGGAGAACGACAACGTGATGGGAGGCGTATCCAAAGGGGGCGCGGTGGTTCGCGACGGCGTGTTGGCGTTTATGGGGTCCCTCTCGCTGGAGAATGACGGTGGATTCGCGCAGGTCCGCATTCAGCGCTGCTTCGAGTGTCAGGCCGAGCAGCCATTTTTCCATCACCCGACGCAAATGCCTACCGATCTCCTCGTTGTATATTTCAGGTTATCGGGAAAGAACCCGGCTCCATCAATTGCCGATGAAGGATGATAACATATAAAATATCAACATAGTAAATGACAACGAAATGAATTTAGAGCATTCCGAGCGGGTGATGTCATCGATGTTGCTCATGCCCACGCATCTTTGAGCATCGGGAGAACACTTCATTTTGCAATGTGAAAGGCCTATGTGGTTCTTCGAGGACAAAGTACGGTGATCTTAGTAGAAATTGTTTGCGTTCCGTGACATACAATTTTACGAGTGTATGCGTCCGGATTTTACGCTGCCGCCGCGGAATTCTTAGAAAGAGTGCGAAGCTGTTGAATGTCTGGAATTATTCTAGCAGAATACGGATGATCAAAATCATATTATGATTTCGCCGACCGCCCGAGTTCCCCTTGACTTACAGCAATTTGATCTCTGTGTGCGTGCTTTCAAGCCAGTAGCGGATCTAGCAGAAATCCGGAATTTGAAAAATAATATTCATTCAACTCTTTTTGGCATGTCTGGTGCTGGTTTTGGCATGCGATTCGGAATCGCGGCCGCATGTCGAATTGGATCTCTGCGGTGCCCCCTACGAAGTCTTGTTGAATTATCTAAAATTATGTACATCCACAGAAACTTATTCGCAGGCGCGTGCCCGATACTAGCGGTCGGCATCGCAACCTTAGGAATGCCGGGAGTTGCCCAAGCACGTCGTGCCCCAGGCGATCCGGTACCCGATATCACACCGGTGCAGACTCCCGTCACTACGCCGAAAGTGTTCGAGCTCGAGAACGCGACGATTAAAGACATCCAGACCGCGATGAGCGAAGGCTCGCTAACTTCCGTGGAACTGGTGCATCTATATCTCCGCCGGATCCAAGCCTACAACCAAACGAGTACGATCGCGCCGGTGCAGCCGCTCAATGCGGTCCTGTTCCTGAATCCGGATCTGCTGGAAGACGCCGTGCAGGCGGATCGCCTCCGCAAGCAAGGCATCATTCTCGGACCACTTCACGGAATTCCGTTCCTCGTGAAGGGTTCAATGCCGGTGCAGGGTATGCCACTCTCCGGTGGCACAAGGGCGTGGGAGAATCTCATCACTCAGGATGAGTGTTGGAGTGTTGAAAAACTCCGCCAGGCGGGTGGCATCGTGATGGGGCAGGCAAACATGGACACCTGGGCGAATTCCGCCGCCTCTTCCACTTCACAGGTGCGCGGAACGGTGCGCAGCGCCTTCCTCCAGGGGGCGCTGCCGGGCGGGAGTTCTGGTGGATCTGGAGTCTCAGCCGGCGCCTATTTGACCAACTTCACCTTCGGTGGTGAAACGGGTGGTTCCATTCGGAACCCTGGCGACCGCAATGGTCTTGTCGCTTACAAGGTCAGTGGTGGCTCTATCTCCGTGAACAAGATCATCCCGCTCACCCCTGAGCGCGATGTCATTGGACCGATGACCCGGTCTGCTGTGGACAACGCGATCATTCGCGATGTCGCGGGGGCCAGGGATCCCAATGACGTCTGGGCTCCCATTCTTCCAATCTTGGAAGACAAGCGTCCCATTCCTGAAACCGGATTCGTTTCCGCTGTCCAGAAAGCCACGCTTCAAGGGAAAAGGTTAGGCATCATTGGGACCTACGTCGGCATGAACTATCCAGGATTCACTCCTGCGATAACGACGGGAGATCTGGTCACGGGTAGCAACCTCATCACCGTCGCCAGCACCGATGGCATCGTTCTCGGCATGGGCGTAGCTGGAAGCCAATCCGGATCTCCGAGCGGCACTGTCACGGCGATCGATACAGAGACCAAGGTGGTCACGATGAGTAATAACGCGACGCAGAATCGCACTGGGATCACCCTCACTTTCCGTGGAGTGGGAAATACGAGGGCGACCCAAACGACGCTTCCCAATACGTTGGCTCTCGTGCAGCAGGCGAAGCTCGACCTGGAAGCAGCTGGAGCAACAGTGGAATATTTGTTCCTCCCGCCGGATGTGGATACCACCGTCGCTCCTCCCGAAACTCCGGCGTCACTCAACACGACCGATGGGAACCGTCTCGCCGCGTGGGTCTACCGCAGCGTGATCGAAGCGGTCGTATCCCGTCCTGATTTCACTTACAGTCAGAATGCGGCTCTTGTGCTGGAAACGGCTTCCATCCAGTCAAACATCAGTACTACCCGCCGGAATCTGTTTTATACGCTGGACGCATCGACAGGCCTCTACAGTCCTGGCGACACGATCACCTATGGCGACGTGCCAGTGGTAAATCATTACCTCCGCAAAAAGATTCAAAAAAATGCATTCGAGGCTTGGATGGATTCGAACAACCTTGATGCCGTGATATGGCCGATGTATCCTAACAAGACCCGGACGGGTGGGACGATTATAGGCCGCGACCTAGTCAATGCCATGTATTTGCCGGGCGTGACGGTGCCAATGGGCAAACTGACCCAAGCGGCGACCACCGGTACTACTCCCCTTCCGGAAGGCGAAGAACCACTGACGATGAACATCACCGGGCGTCTCTATGACGACGCCAAGGTCCTTGGTCTCGCTTACGCTTACGAGCAGGCGACGAAACACCGTTATTCCCCACCCTTGGCCCCGCCGGTTGCGGGTGAGATTTTTGACTTCAAGCGTCAGAGCAAGAAGCCTTATAGTACGGACAGAAAACCACCGGTCCTCACCATGGCTTCGGCGGTAACTTATGGCAAGGGTGGCTCAATCACCTTCACCGGCAGTGTTGCCGATGCCGGTGGAGTCGATCGCATCGAAGTCAGTGTCGCTGGGACGATGATTCCGGCCGTCGTTGAAGGAAGTGCCTGGAAAGCAGTTCTTCCCGCCGACAGTGCGACCACGCTCTACCTTCTCCCTGCGGTGACAATCGACATTGCAGTCCTCGCCGTCGATCCCGCGGGAAATGCAACTTCCACCACCGGTGACGTGGCCCTCTGAGGAACGGGTGGGAAATTCATCAGCGCGGGGACTCCGGCCTCCCGGCGGTTGGCCCCGCGCTCCAGCTCAAAAAACATTTAGACTCACTTTCTGATATGAACCGCAGGCAATCCATAATCGTCACGATCTTTTCCATTGCAATCGTCATAGCAGTAATCGCGGCGAGAATCGGTCGGCGCGAAGATGCCGCCGCCGAGAAGAAGAAAGTGGCTGAGGTCTCCACGGAGCGAGTCGGGAAAACTATGGAAAATGCCGTTGCAGTGGATGCCACAATGACATTGGAGCAGTGGCAACAGAAAATCAGCGAAACCGGAATCAGCGAATTCCGCGCACTGTTGGATGCGGCAATGAGAATCACAGATCCCGGAATCAGAAACACTGTCGTTATAGGCATCGTCGACCGTTGGCTTCGGGAGGATCCGTCGAATTTCACGAAATACGTGGCAGTACTCGAAGTGAATGCGGATGATGCCAAAGTCTCGGTGTTGGTGCTCGCCTTGCAGGACTCGCTAACCAAGCTCTCCCCCGAGCAAGCTGCATCAGACGAGATCCTTGTCGTGGTGCAGCGCCTCATCGCACACTTTGCGGTCCACAATCCGGACCTGGCTCTGGCATGGGCTAAAAAGTGGCTGCTGGATGACACGATGGAAAACGCTCTAGCCTCCGTTGCCCGAGGTTATGCAAAAACTGATGGGCACTTCCAAAAACCATGATTTTCACGCGCGGACATAGGAATTTCAGGCGGAATCGCGCTTTCCATCCCGCATCGGGCCAGATTTTTCGCCCGTCAAGACGGGCGGTGAGTCGATCTTGGGGATATTATAGCAATT
>JBGSOI010000209.1:0-50301 GCA_041739215.1 Akkermansiaceae bacterium | reverse complement strand
GCGCATGGTCGCGACGCGGCGTTGTTCCAGGCGACCGCGGAGACCCTCGGTTACCGCGGCAACGCCCTGCCCATGCGGTTGCTGGCCCAGCGGGCGCCGCTATCATTGCTCAAGGCGGAGGGCGAGGAGGCGGAGGCAATCCTGTTCGGAACGGCGGGATTTCTATCAGCCGATCAGCACGAATTGGCTCCCACCGACACCAAGGATTACCTGCGCGGCCTGTGGGACAACTGGTGGAAGAACCGGGCGCGTTTTGAAGTCTCCATCGACCGGAGCATCCCATGGAAAACCCACGGCCAGCGCCCGGCGAATCATCCTCACCGGCGGGTCGGTGCTTTGGCGGCGCTGGTGAAAGTCTGGCCGCAATACCGGCGTCTCGCGCTGGCCCGGCCGTTCGACGCGAAGCCGTTGATCGATTTTCTGCAAATGCTGGAGCAGGAGTTCTGGAGCCACCGGCACACGCTGACCTCGGCAGCCTCCGTGCAGCGGGTGGCGTTGTTCGGGCGGGCGCAGGCGCTCGAACTGATCGCGAACCACCTCGCTCCGCTGGCGATGCACGAGGATGGCATGACGTGGAAAAGCTATCACAAACTGCGGAACTCGGCGGCGAACGACAAGGTCAAGCGCTGCGGGCTGCGGTTGTTCGGCTCTACCAAGGCCGCGCTGCCGTGGATGCGGCGGGTTTGCCATCATCAGGCGCTGTTGCAGGTCTATCAGGACTTCTGCCTGGAGGATTTCTCGGACTGCAAGGACTGCCCGTTTCCCGAACAACTCGCGCAATGGCGGTGAGATTTCCCATCATGAAAATACAACTGAATGGCACACCCCACGAGATCGACGACACGATGTCGGTGAGCGATCTGTTGGAAAGCCTCGGCTTCGGCGGCAAGCCGGTAGTCGTGGAACTCAACGAGGAGGCGATCTTTCCCCGCGACTATCCGGGCGTGCGGGTCGAGGCCGGTGCGCGCATCGAGATCGTCACGCTGGCGGCTGGTGGTTAAGATCCGGACACGAAAAAGCCCGGCTCACCTTGCGGCGGGCCGGGCTTTGAATCGCTGGATTACTTCGAGGAAGTCATCGGTGCTGGTGCTGGCGCTGGTGCGGCGCTTGGGCAGCAGGATGCGGCGAAGACGGAAGCAGCGGCAGCGATGACAAGGTATTTAACGGTTTTCATGTTGTGTTGGTTGTTGGTTTCTCGGCATCCGCACGGTTGGCACGGGATGACGCAAGAGGACTAGCAGTTTGGATTTGCGAATCAAGTTCCGATTCTTGCCATTATGAGCAGGTTACAGCGACAGGAACTCAAGCTGCATCCTGGTCTGCGCGCTTGCGGCGGATGTTTGGCGGGCGCTCGCCGAGCACGACCTGGCGGTTGATGGTCACGGATTCGATGTCGTCGCGGGACGGGATGTCGAACATCACGTCGAGCATCATTCGCTCGAAGATCGAACGCAAGGCGCGGGCGCCGGTACCACGGCGGACGGCTTCCTCGGCGAGGGCGCGCAGGGCATCGCGGGTGACCCGGAGCTTCACGTCGTTCATCGCGAGCTGCTTGCCGTATTGCTTGATCAGCGCGTTTTTCGGCTCGGTGAGGATCGACATCAGTTCGTCCTCGGTCAGTTTCCTCAGCGAAGAAATGACGGGCAGGCGGCCGATGAATTCGGGGATGAGTCCGAAATGGAGGAGGTCTTCCGGTTGGACTTTTTCAAGGACGTTCACCGATGGATCATCGAGGTTCTCCTTCGACGAATCCGCATGGAAGCCAAGGGTGTTGCTGCCGAGGCGGCGGCGTACCATGTCCTCGAGGCCGACGAATGCGCCGCCGACGATGAAGAGGATTTTCTCGGTGTTGACCTGGATGTATTCCTGCTGCGGGTGCTTGCGGCCGCCTTGAGGAGGGACGTTGCAAATGGTGCCTTCGAGAATCTTGAGCAGCGCCTGTTGGACGCCTTCGCCGGAGACGTCGCGGGTGATCGAGACGTTCTCAGTCTTGCGGCCGATCTTGTCGATTTCATCGACATAAATGATCCCTCGCTCGGCGCGGGCGACGTCGAAATCGGACGCTTGAAGGAGGCGCAGGATGATGTTTTCCACATCCTCGCCGACGTAGCCGGCTTCGGTTAGGGTGGTGGCGTCGACGATGCAGAACGGCACGTCGAGAACCCGGGCCAGCGTGCGGGCGAGCAGGGTTTTGCCCGAGCCGGTGGGCCCTAGCAGCATGATGTTGGACTTTTCAATCTCCACATCCTTGAACTCCTCACCGACCTTGGCCTGGTCCTGGCGGAGGCGCTGATAGTGGTTGTAAACGGCCACCGATAGCACCTTTTTCGCGTTTTCCTGGCCGATCACGAATTCATTGAGCTTCGCCAGGATCGCAGAAGGTGCCGGAATTTTGAAACCGGGTTTCTCTGCCGGAGTTTTGCCTTTCGCAGGCGTTCCACCGAGTTCCTTCTCGAGAATGTTCGAGCACACGTCAATGCACTCGTTGCAAATATAGACACCGGGACCGGCGATGAGTTTTTTAACCTCCGAATGGCTCTTTCCGCAGAAAGAACACATTGTTAGATTGGAAGCGCGGGCCATGGTGGGATTGCAATTTTTGAGGATTGTGAGTTCCATTCTCGCCGGAACCCGGGAAAGGTCAAGCCTCCGGCGTTTTGTCTTCCAGGTTTGCAACGACCACGTCGGGAAGCTGCTTGCGGCTTTCGAGAACCTTGTCCACGAGGCCGTAAGCGACTGCTTGCTCGGCGGTCATGTAATTGTCGCGGTCCGAGTCATTCTCGACCTGCTCGATGGACTTGCCAGTGTGATTGGCAAGGATGCCATTGAGGCGCTTTTTGAGATTGAACATGAAGCCGATCGTGCGTTCCACATCGGAGGCGGTGCCTTGGGCTCCACCGGAGACCTGGTGGATCATGACGTGGGAGTTTGGCAGGCAGAAGCGCTTGCCCTTGGTTCCTGCTGTTAGCAGGACCGAGCCCATTGAAGCGGCGATGCCGATGCAATAGGTATTCACGTCACACGTCAGGAACTGCATGGTGTCATACATCGCGAGACCGGCGGTGACGGAGCCGCCGGGAGAGTTGATGTAGATGTGAATGTCCTTTTTCGGGTCCTGCATTTGCAGGAACAGAAGCTGGGCGATCACCGAGTTGGCCACGAAATCATCGATCGGCACGCCGATGAAGATGTTGCGGTCCTTGAGGAGGCGCGAATAGATGTCGAATGAACGCTCGCCGCGCCCATCCTGCTCCACGACGACGGGAACATAGTAGTTTTTCGGAGACGTGGGTGAACTCATGGACGGAGATTGGAAGTTAGGCATCGAGGGTGGTTTCTGTTGACTCGACCACGTTCGCGTGCTCGACGAGGAAGTCAATCGTCTTGCCGATGGCCATCGAGCTGCGGATGTTCGGGATCCGGCCGGCACGCTGCATGTCCTTGATGAATTTCTTCGGGGCAATCTTGCGCGAGTTGGCGATTTGCACGAGGTGATTGACCAGTTCGTTGTCGGTAACCGAAATCTTTTCGACCCGCGCGATTTCCTGGAGGATGAAATTGGTGCGGAGATTGGAGACGGCTTGGTCGCCGGCGCTGGCAAAGATCTCGTTCTGTTGGGATTCGATTTCACCTTCGCTCATGCCTGCCTGGACACCGCGTTTCACCATGGCATCGGCCTGCGACTGGGTTTCCTGGGTGACGAGTTCTTCCGGGAGTTCGAAATCCACCTGTGCATTGAAGTGGGCGACAATCTGATTGACCTTCATGTCGTCGATCTTGCGGCGGCGTTCGCCTTCCATGTTTTCGCGGATGATGTCCTTGATGGCATCCATCGTCTTGCCGGGAGCGAGACGTTCCGCGAGTTCGTCATCGAGAGCCGGAAGGACCGCTTGTTTGAGTTCCTTGACGGTGGTTTGGAAAACGAGCTGCTGGTTGCGAAGTTCCTCGATCGGGAAATCCTCGGGCAGGGTGACCGTGATTTCGCGGGAGTCTCCGGCATTCATCCCCACGAGCTGCGCGGCGAAGCCGGGGAGGAACGCCTTTTCATCCAGGCGCACCCAGAAGCCTTCGCGGCTGGAAAGGTAACCGGCGGGTTTGCCGAGGAATTCTTCGGTCGGTTTGCCATCGACCGTGGAGGTGTAATCGACAACTGCAAAATCGCCCATGTCTGCGGCGCGACCTTCGATGTCGTTGAAATCCGCAAACCGCTCCTGGAGTGCGGTGAGCTGGGCTTCGATTTCCTCTTCCGGGACCGCGTAGGGCGGCACGGTTACGTTGACGCCCTTGTAGCTGGGAAGTGTGACGTCCGGAGCGAGTGTTAGTTTTGAAACAAAAGTGATGGAGCCGTCGGGATGAGTGGTCACGTCCTCAGGCACGCCGAAATCGAGGACATGGAGGGATTCCTGCTTGAGAGCTTCGTCGTAAGCCTCGTTGATGAGAGCTCCGTGGAGTTCCTCGGTGATTTCCTTTTGAAAACGCTTTTCAACAACTGCGGCAGGTGCCTTGCCGGGGCGGAAACCGGGGATCTTGGCCTTCGTGGCATAGCCCTTGGTGATTTTGGCGTGCTCGCTATCAACTCTGTCCACTGGGATTTCCACGCGCAGGGTGGCGACGCACTTAGGCTGCTTCTCGACAACAATGTTCATAATAAATGGGACCGACGTCGGCGTCGGGGCAGGGAAGCTAGTGGAAACCCGCGCTGCTTGTCAAACGAGGCTTGTATTTTGTGAGTTATTGATTGCCTTCCGTAAACCCGGACCAGTGCCAAAGCGTGGGATCGAGTTCGGCCCTGGCGGCTGCGGCCACGGCTTGTGCGTCCGCCCCGTCGCGCAGCACTGCGAAAATGGTGGAACCGGAACCGCTCATCAAAGCGGCCTCCGTTTCCCGGCGATCGAGCAACCATTGTTTGAGCTCGGCGAGGAAGCGATGCTTCTCAAAAACGGGACGCTCCAAATCGTTGACCAGCGAAATTCCTTCAATCTCTTGTGGTCCGTAGTTGATCCCTTGGATTTGAAACGATTGTTTCCATCTTTTGTAAGCATCGGGCGTTTCAACGCCGAAGGATGGCTTCAGCAGTAGGATGGGCAGGGCTGGGGGGGAGGGGACTGGTTCGATCTTCTCTCCGCGCCCGGTGCAGCGTGCCGCTCCGCTGGTGAGAAAGAACGGGATGTCCGAGCCAATCGAGGAGGCGAGTTCGTGCAACCTTTCCACCCCGAGCGGGTGATTGTGAAGCCGGTTCAGGCCAAGCAAAGTCAGGGCTGCATCGCTGCTGCCGCCGCCCATTCCGGCTCCGTGGGGGATGACTTTCTTGAGTGAGATGGAGCATTTGCAGTCGATTCCAGCGGCTGCTTCAAAGGCTCTTGCCGCTTTGGTAACAAGGTTTCCTTCATCGCCGGGTATGCCGGAATCGTTGCATGTGAAGAAGAAATCATCGGCTTCGGAAAACTCCAATTCATCGGCCAGGAGCGGCAGCTTTACCATCAGGGTATCGATTTCATGAAATCCGTCGTCGCGCTTTTCCACCACGCGCAGCGAGAGGTTCAGCTTGGCGGGGGCTTGGAGGGTGAATGTTGTCATGGCAGGAAATCGCGGACAATCAGGGCCATCATGCGGCCGGTTTTGCCGAGTTCGCGGCGATAGCTGTAGTGCTGTTGCAAATCGGATGCGGTATTCACTCCGCTGTCCAGAAAACTTCCGACGCCTGCGCGGGAAGCTTGTTTGCCAATCTCCCCGGCGAAATCGACATCATAGTCGGGTTTTCTGATGCACGGGCTCAACACGGCGGTGATGTTCTTCGCGCGGCTGCCGAAATTCTCCGCCATGACGCCCAAAGCCACTTCGAAGATATTCCCCTCGGTCCCCTTCTTCCCGGAGTGCAGCAGCCCGACGGCTCCTGTTTCCCGATCCGCGAGCCAGATCGCCCCGCAATCCGCCGCATAGATCGCTAGAACGATTCCAGTTTGGCAGGTGACAAGACCATCACTCCCGGGCACGACCGGCAGCCCATCAGGTGCCAGGGTTTGGGGGCTGCCCGGAACAACGGCTACATGAGTTCCATGGACTTGCTCCGCGCGCCACCATTGGACAGAATGCCCGGCAAACTCTGAAACCGCTGCTTCGTGATGCGGGCGCAGCAAATTCATCGCTTCATCCCGGTCTCCGGTGATGGGTAAATCCGGTACGCGCCCGATCCAGGCGGCGCGGACGCCGGGGATCGAATTCAAAGTATCTAGAAAGGGGAACGCCTCCGTCACCCGGGGACGGTAACGGAGGCGCTGAGGATTCGCCAAGCTGGTTTATTCAGTGGAGAAACCTGTTGATCACGCGATCGCGCGACCTTGGATGGCGCGCTTGGTGTGCTCTACGGCTTCAGCCTGGTCTTCATCCATACCTGCCAGAATGCCAGCCAGATCGTTCGCGATTTCCGTGCGCATCTTCGAAACGAGTTCGACTCCTTTGGTGGTGATGCGGACCATGATTTTACGGCGATCTTCTGCGGCGTGCACGCGCTCAACGTAGGACAATTTTTCCAACCGATCAACTAGGCCGGTGGCAGCGGCGGTCGAGTGGCCCATCTTTTTCGCAATGTCGGACATCGTGAGATATTCTTCGCTGGATAGGTAGGTGAGGAGGAAGAACTGTGGGAACGAAATGTTCCCTTTGTTGAGTTCTGTGGATAGGTTTAGGATGCAGCTCCGCTGTGTAAACAGGACGAAGTCAGCAAGACGGTCCGCGTCGGCTTTCACCGAGGCGCCCGAGGCGTTCATTGTTTTCATTATGGCTGGTTGTAGTGTTCATGTTTCGGGACATGTAAGGGGGCACAGCCATTGCGAAAGAGAAGCTACCCGGGTTCCCGGATAGTAATCAACTCTAAAATGAAATTTTTCTGGCTGTGCGCGGTTCTTCAAACGGGACATTTTTAAAATACGCTCATCTTAGAGGTTTTGGAAGCAAAGAATTCCTGAAAAGTTAATTATTTTTTTGAACATTTTCAGCGGGCAGTTCGCTTTGCGATTGAGGAACTTCGGGACTTGTTAACAAAGGCGCGGGCTTGACGATGTGTTGGGAATAGACCGCGTCACCCACCTCGACGGTGCCGGATTGGAGGTCGGCGGCGGCGAATTCACCGAGTGATTCACCCGTTGTCCGCAGATTGGCAGTCCGCTCGTCGGGGCCACGGGTGGTCAGAATCCGGCCGGACTCCACCTCCCATTTGCCGTAGCTCTGGATCAAAACAAAACGTTTGTCCGCAGGAATCGATGCGATGCGCCCGACCAGTTTTGGGCCTTCCACCACGGGCTTTTTCTCTTCTTCTTCTTTCGGTTTGTCCGACTTGGTCGTTGCGCATGAACACACGCAAATCGATGCAGCAAGCAGAAGGGTCAAACTCGATTTCATGGGCGCAGTCTGGCGTCGCTTTACTCTAAATGAAATCAGCGATTTCACGTCGGCAGTATTCGCACTTCGTCCGCCTGGATCAGTCGCTCAAGGCCACCATTCTCGGTGCGAAGCAGCAACTCACCGCTGTCGGCTATTCCCTCGACGGTACCGGTTCCCGGTCCGCTCGCCGTGGTCAATGTCACGCGCTTTCCCGTGAGCACGCAGCGCAGCCGGACTGCGCTGATCAATGTGTCGAAGTCATTGCCGATCTGCCGCCGCCGGCCGGCGAACTTGCGGATGATTTCTCCAAGCACCTCGGCGCGTGGAAAAATCCGCGATGCCTCGATCCGCAGCGAGGTCGCGGTTTCCGATACTTCCGGGGGGAATGCGGTGCTGTTGACGTTCAGCCCGATGCCGACCACGGCAAAATCCGAACCCGCTTCAACCAGGATGCCTGCCACTTTTCGTTGCCCGATCCACACGTCGTTCGGCCACTTGATGCCAGCTTGCAGCCCGAAAGATTCGACCGCCTCCGCTACGGCAAGGCCCGCGGCGAGGGCGAGTCGCGGCCACAGCGCTTTCGGTTCATCCGGCCTCACCAGGATGGAAAATGCCAGCGCTTCGCCGGCGGGAGAAAACCAAGCCGCCCCGCGCCGTCCGCGACCGGCGGTCTGGCGCTCGGCGAGCAGGACCAATCCGTCGGGTGCACCGGTTAGGGCGAGCCCGCGGACATCGTCATTGGTGGACTCCACTGATTCGCGGATCAGCAGGCGGAACGGATCGGGGAAATCCGCCGCCGATTCCATGAATTCCTTGCGGCTCATCGGTGGTTAGAGCGTTTCGAAATCGAGTCCGATATCGAGCGCCGGAGCCGAGTGGGTGAGGGCTCCCACGGAAATGAAATCGACGCCTGTTCTGGCGATGTCCCGCAACTTTTCCAACGTGATGCCGCCACTGGCTTCGAACTTCGGGCTGTTGCTTTCTCCGCGCAATGCCACGGCTTCGCGGAGTTGTTCCAAGCTCATGTTGTCCAGCAGGATGTGATCCACGCCATCAAGTGCGAGAAACGACCGGACCTGTTCCAGATTGTCCGCTTCAAGTTCCACTTCCACCCCGGGTCGTTCCGACTTCAAACGGTGGATCGCCGCTTGGATCGCTTCGGGCCCGCCTTCCGCGACCAGGTGATTGTCCTTCACCATCGCGCGATCGTAGAGGCCGAGGCGGTGATTGCTGCCGCCGCCATCGAGCACGGCTTTTTTCTCCAACAACCGGTAGCCGGGCGTTGTCTTCCGGGTGTCGAGGATTCGGGTCGGCGTGCCCATCACCTGCTCGACGTATTGGGCCGTTAGAGTGGCCACTCCGCTGAGGCGCTGGAGGAAATTGAGAGCCGTCCGTTCGGCAGTTAGAATGGATCGCGCCGGGCCCTCCACCCGGATCAACAATGCGCCCGGACCCACGCGACTGCCGTCCGCGATCAGGATTTCCACCTCCAGTTCACGATCGACCGTGCGGAAAACCCGCGCCGCGAGCCCGACACCCGACACCACGCCCTCCTTGCGCACCGCCACGAACGCGCAGGCCCGGCGCTCTTCCGGGATGAAGTGGAGCGACGTGACATCGCCCTCCCCGATGTCTTCGGCGAGTGCGAGTTCTATCAGAATGTTGGAGTGATCGTTCATCGGTGGAAGTGGATGGTGCACGGCGGATCAGGAAATTCAACTCATTCGCCGATGACACTGACGGCAAGTTCCCGGCGATGCGGATCGCGGCGGTGTTCGAACAGGAAAATTCCCTGCCAGGTCCCCAGAGTCATCCTCCCCTCGATCACCGGAATGACCTCGCTGGTCCGCGTCAGTGCCATCCGGATGTGGCTCGGCATGTCGTCCGGACCTTCCTGCGTGTGGATGAACCACGGTGTGCTCTCCGGCACCAGCTTGTCGAAAAACAGTTCAAGATCCCGCCGCGCGCTCGGGTCGGCGTTCTCCATGATCACGAGGCTCGCGCTGGTGTGGCGGACGAAGATCGTGACCGTCCCATTCCTGACACCCGAACCCTCCACGATCCCAGCCACTTCGCGGGTGATCTCGGTCGTCCCCTTGCCGTGGGTCCTGACGGCAAATGTGGCGGTGTGCGCGGTCATGGGAAATCACCAGCCGGTTAGGACCCACTTGCCATGCGCCGAGCCGTTTTCCATCGCCGCATGAGCCTCGATTAGATTTTCCGCCGAAATTTTCCCAAACGCCCGCGTGGTGATCTTCGGGAAATCCCCGGCATCGCAACGCAGTGAAATTTCCGCCAGTATTTCACCCTGCCGGTGCATGTCCGCCGTTTGAAAACGCGACCGCGTCATCATGTATTCCCACACCACCCGCGGACTTTTCAGCCGGAATGGATTGCCGATGTGCACCGGGTTCACCGTCTCCACGATCAACCCCAGAGTCCCCAGCGGTGCCAGCAGATCCGCAGTCATCTCCCAGTATGCTTCCGTGTCGTAAAGGTTCGCGATGTACGGGAATTCCGAAATCCCCAGCGCCTCCGCCTGCGGCCGCAGCGCCTCGCGATGGTTGATCACCTCGTCCGCACCCAACGAGATGCACCAGGCCAAGGTCTCCGGTCGCGAGGCTGTCGCCACCACCCGCAGCCCCGCCGAGCGGGCAAGGGGAATCAACGCCGAACCCACTCCGCCCGCACCATTGATCACCAGAATCACCTTCCCTTGGTCCGCTCCGTTAGGATCGATCCCCATCCTTTCGAACAGCAGCTCCCACGCGGTCAGCGCCACCAGCGGCACCGCGGCCGCCTCTTCAAATGTCCATGTAGCCGGTTTCTTCGCCACCAGCCGCGCGTCCACTGCTTGAAACTCCGCGTTGCTGCCCGGGCGCGTCACGTCACCCGCGTAGAAAACCTCATCGCCCACCGCGAATCCCACCACCTCGCCCCCCACTGCGGTCACAATTCCCGCCGCGTCGAATCCCAGCACCCGCGGCGGATCTTGCTGGGTCGCGCCCAGCAATTTCCTAACCTTCGTGTCCACCGGATTCACCGCCACCGCCAGCACTCTAACCAAGAGATCTTTCGCGCCGGCCACCGGCATCTCCGCCGTGAACTCCACCAAGCACTCCGGGTCATCTGTTGGGAAAAACTGTCTCGCGCCGATCGCCTTCATGCCCGCGATTGAAAGCCATCCCACCCGCTCATGGCAACAAGGGTTTCACTCCGATCCACGCGCTGCCCCAGGTGATGATCCACGGCAACGTCAGGAAGCTCAGCACCGTCGTCGCGATCACCACCTGCACCGCCACCGCCGGCCGGCCGCCGTACATCCGCGAAATCAAAATCGCTGACAAACCCGCCGGCATCGCCGCCTGCACCACCAGCACCTGCTTCAGCTCCGTCGCCAGCGGGAGAAATTTCGCCGCGCACAGCATCACTGCCGGAGCAAGCATGAGACGGACCACCGCCGAGCCGCCGATCACCTTCCAGTTCGGTTTTTCCACTCCTAGCAGATCCATCATCGTGCAGCCCGTGATCAGGATCGCCACCGGGAATGCTCCCACGCCGATCATCGACATCGCCGTGCGGAACGATCCGGTGACGTGGCCGTCGAGACCCAGCGCCACCAGCGTCAGGCCCACGGTGACCGCGATTACCGGTCCATTCAGCAGTCTTTTCCAAGAAAACGAACGCTCGCCGCTCATCATCATCACGCCCACCGACCACATCGCCATCTCCACGCCGATGTTGTGCACGAACAGGAGCGCCAGCGTTCCCGAGCCCCATAAAATCTCCACCACCGGTGCCGCCGTGAAGCCGAAATTCTGGCAGCCCGAGCTCAACGCGAACGTCCGCATCCCCGTCCCGCGTTCCAGTCCGATCAGCCGTCCCACCGCAATACCTAGCAGAATGCCTGACATGATCATTACGAAGCCCAGGAAAATCGACCACCCCACCACCGGTCCGCTTTTGATCACCGTGCTGCCCAGGATTTTATCCAGCATGAAGCACGGCAGCATCACCCGGTAAACGAGCTGCATCACCGGCACATCGCATTCGCGAGGCAGCACCCCCGTCCGCCGCAGGACCGCCCCCGCGATCATCAGCAAATACACCGGCAGCACCGATGCGATGACGGTCAGTGGCGAAATCACCGCGCCAAGCTCCCGGCCCCGCCCCACCCGTGCAAGACCTTATTCGGGAACATCGAACATCGAACGCCCAACATCGAACGTCGAAGTGAAGAAAAGAGCGCCAGCCCCGAGGAGCGTGGGCGTCTCGCCCACGGCAACTCGTCTCGGCATAGCCGATAGGCGACGCCGGATTCATTCATTTTCTTCCTTTCGATGTTCGATGTTGAACGTTCGATGTTCAAAGTTCAGCGTCCCGCCCCCTATGTCCGCCAAGATTCGTTTCACCTCCGCCACCGCCACCGGGCTTGTCCTCGCCAAAGTCGGCCATCCCCAACGCGACGAACCGCTCCAGACCTCCAAAGAAGTCTTCAAGGTCGGGGAAAATGACCAGGAAACGCTCGCCGCTATTTTCCTCAAGCCCTTCAAAAACCTCACCGCCCACCGCTTCAGCCACCACTCGTCGCTCGACCAGCACGAGATGAACGCCTGCGCCGCCGCCATCTTCGCCTCCGACGACGGCCTGCTCGAAAAAGGCTGCGACATCGCGAAGCGCCTCTACGCCAAGTCCAACCACCCGAACATCAAGTCCGGCGACCTCTGCATTTCCCTCGTCAAGGACATCGACATCGACGGCCAGCTCATCCAGGGCCTCTGCATTCTCAAGTCCGAGAGCGTCGTCCCGTTCCTCAGCATCTCCACCCGGGATGGCGACCTCGAGCTCCACACCGAGCAAGGCATCAACCCCGAGAAGATCGACAAGGGCTGCCTCATCCTCAACCACCTTCCCACCAAGGGTTACTACGTCCTCACCTTCGACCGCACCGGGTCCGACTCCCGCTTCTGGGTCCGCGATTTCCTCGGCGTCGTCCCCATCACCGACAGCCCGTTCCTCACCAACAAATACGCCAACATGGCCGTCGCCTTCCTTGAAAAGGAGAAGAAGGACAGCCCCAAAAAGCCCGCCGCCGATGACGACACCCCGCCGTGGGACACCTCGAATGCCGCGCGCGATGCCATCACCTACTTCGAGGAAAAGCAGAATTTCAGCCTCCAGGAATTCGAGGAGCAGGTTCTCAAAACCCCCGAGGCCAAGGCCAAGTTCGCCGAGCACCGCTCGAAAATCGAGGAAGAGCAGGGCCACCGGCTCGACGACTCCTTCGAGATCTCCAAGAAGGACGTCACCAAGGCCAGGAACAAGATCAAGACCATCATGAAGCTCGACACCGGAGCCGAGATCCGACTCAAGCCCGCCCTTGCCGCCAAGCCCGAAGCCGTGTTGGAGCACGGCTTCGACGAGGGGAAGAAGATGAAGTTCATCAAGATCTACTTCAACGAGGATCTGGCGGACTGAGGGAAGCTGGGAGCAGAGAGCGGGGAGATGAGAGTTGAGCGAAAACGCCGCGCCGCAGACCGTGCCGGGGAGCGTCTCGTTCCCCGTCCTTCTCCCACTCTCACCGCCACCCCAAGGCACCGGAACGTCTTGTCCCGGCTTTTCCCCACGGATCGCCAATCCAGAGCCTGCGCTAGCAGGCATTTCAAAATGGCGAAGCGCTCACTGGCTGGCCCTTAGGCAATCCAGAGCCTGCGCTAGCAGGCATTTCAAAATGGCGAAGCGCTCACTGGCTGGCCCTTAGGCAATCCAGAACCTGCGCTAGCGGGCATTTCAAAAATGGCGAAGCCCTCACCGGCTGGTCCTTGGGCACATTCATTTCGCCCCCAAGCGGGGCTGCTGTCCCGGCAAACCCAACGGCGACGCTGCGATCAGCAAACTTCGGTCGCGCAGCTTCTCGAGGAGTTTGATTTTTTCAGAAAACGGCAGTGCCGAGAGACGTGTCCGCATCGCTCGCTTGCTTTCCAGCATCTGTTTCATCCATTCACTCATTGTCACTCCTGGAGGAAACGTTTGCCGAAACTCTCCCATTTCTCAAGCAAATGATGACGGGCGAGGATAGCGTCGAGTTTCTTGGAATCCAGAACACCGGCTTCGATGAATTGGAGAATCCGGCTGAAGTCCTTGGCTCTGCCCGTTGCCAGTGCGATTGCCACCAAGTGCTCGGCACTCATGACTCGCAACGGCACGCCATCGATGTCGGTTTGATTCGCTTCTGAGATGGCCTCTTCTTCGAGTGGTCCGGGAGGAGGAAGGAACTGCACCGGCCAATCGCCGATGACGACGTATTCCCCCTCGGCCCGATAGCCCTTCGCCAGCAAGTATTCGTAAACCGGAGAGAGCGTGAGCAGGAGACTGCCCTCCGAGCCCGAGAAATGAACGAACACATCGATATCAAGGGTGGCGACGGGCTCCAGATAGAACGTGGCCCCGACCGCGCCGCCGATCGCGTAACTGCCGATCACTCCATCGGTCTGCATTTCATTGAGAACGGTAAAGATGGTTCTCATGAGGTGCTAGGAATTGTAAGCTGGGGTGCTGGATAACGGCAGTTTTTGGTGGCCGTTGTTTTCGGAATCGGGGAACGCCCGGGAGAAACCGTTTTCCAACGCATCCGACACTTCGGAGAGGACGAAAGTGGCGGCGTTATGGTCGAAGTAAATCATTCGCGGACGCCCGAGTCTATTCTTGAGCGGGAGATCATCAAGAGCTACTTCTACGAGGTTCTGGCGGATTGAGGGAAGCTGGGAGTTGAGAGCGGGGAGATGAGAGTTGAGAGTTGAGAGAAAACGCCGCGCCGCCTGAAAGTGCCTGCGGCGTCTCGCTCCCCGTCCTTCTCCCACTTCCACCGCCAACCCAAGGCACCGGAACGTCTCGTCCCAGCTTCGTGCTCTGGTTCACCTCCATCGCGAATTTTCCAAGAATCCCGGCATTTTTTCAAAACCTGCCCCCGCATTTGACCCACCCTGGATGCTAGAGCCACTCTCGTGCTGCGCCGCCGCCCTCCGGCGAGGTCGGAATTTTCCGCTTCCCAACAATCTGCTAGTCCGCTTTTCTATTCCCGTGCTCCTCGCCGCCGCCATCGAACGTCTTTACGATCTCCGCGTCGGCACCACCCCGGTGGAAGAGGGAACCCCGCACGAGAAGCCGCACAAGCCCTTGCTGTTACTGGCCGCCTTCGATCTCATCGACGAGGGACTCGCGATGCCTGAACACATTCCGTGGTGCCAGGCACTCCGCGACCGCTTCTCCGCCCGTTTCAATCTTGTTAGGAAACACAACGACCAGAATAACCCGGATCTGCCCTTCCGCTATCTGGCAGGCGATGGTTTCTGGGAGGCTTTCGAAAGCGACGGCACCACGCCTATCCGCCGGGAAATCAAGGTCTCCGACATTGGGCAAGTCTTCGCACGCTTCACCGATGGCTTCCAATACCTCGTCGCCATCCCCGACAACCGTCGGAAAATGCGCGAGGCCCTCATCGCTCGCTATTTCCCCCACCTATCTTCCCTTCAAAAATCCCTAATCAACAATCATCAATCTGCACCCCCGCCTCTTCACCTCGCCGAGGACCCAACCGAATACGGCCGCAGCCCCGCCTTCCGCCGCAAGATTCTCGAAATCTACGACCACCAATGCGCCGCTTGCGGCCTCCGGATCAAGCTGCCATCCGGCAACGAAGTCTCATTCGTCGATGCCGCCCACCTGATTCCGTTTGCGGATAGCTACAACGACCATCCCACCAATGGCCTCGCCCTCTGCAAGAACCACCATTGGGCCATGGACCGCCAGCTCATCGCCCCTTGCCCCGATCACCGGTGGCAGGTTTCCACGATTCTCGATCCACGCCGCTCCAATGGGGAGAGGGAATTGATCGCTCTATCCGGGCAATCCCTGCTGCTCCCGCAAGATCAAGCATTCCACCCGGATGCGGTTGGATTGAAATGGCGTTGTGAACAATTGATCGCATGAAGCCTCTTCCCGTAGGTATTTATGACCGGCTCATTGACCGCGACACTCGCGAACTGTTGGAGTCTCATCCGGAACTAAAGTCCGTCCTGAAGAAAATCGACGCGGAGGAGGTGCCGGCGCGGTTTGCTGCATTCGTCGCCGACGTTGTGGAAAAGGCACTTCAGCTTCATGAGTCAACGGCCGACCGCCTAAAGTTGTGCAACGAAATTATTGGTCAGCTCAGTGCCTGCGCGGCGACTTCACATCTCGATGGGAGGCAATTAAGTGGCGAAGCAATGAACATTCTCGCCGAGGTTACTCCGGTGGCTTTCGGAGCCGCGATTTATCCACGACCGGTCACTCCGATTTGGGAAAGCTCCCTCTTCACTGGAGCCACGGCTGATCCGCGGTTGGATCACGAATTGGTTCAGGAGATTCACTCTGCGGACCGGATCGACTTTCTGGTTGCCTTCATTCGCTGGTCGGGCTTGCGCCTTCTGAGGCAGGCGCTCGAAGACGCGGTGAATCGGGGTATTCGAGTGCGAGTCATCACCACGTCTTACATGGGAGCCTCGGAATCGCGAGCGGTTGAATGGCTGGCTTCGCTGCCAAACGTAGAGATCAAGGTTTCCTACGATACCGACCGGACGCGTCTTCACGCGAAGGCCTATCACTTTCATCGCGAGTCCGGATATTCGACGGCTTACATTGGGTCGGCAAACCTTTCCGAGCCAGCGTTGACGAGCGGACTGGAGTGGAACCTCAAGATCACCAATCAGGATCTTCCCCATATCTTGGAGAAGTTTCTGGCCGAATTTGAGACTTATTGGAACTCCCACGAGTTCGTTGCATTCGACCCTAATGAGCCGGGTCGCTTTCGGGAGGCCATTAGTTCCGCGAAACGTCGGCGTGACGCCCCAGGCATGACTTTTTTTGCCGATCTCCGGCCCCATTTATTTCAGGAGCGCATCTTGGAATCCTTGAAAGTGGAGCGTGAGGTCCATGGTCATTTCAGAAATCTGATTGTCGCTGCGACAGGAACGGGCAAGACGGTCATCTCGGTCTTTGACTATTCGCGGTTTCGTCGAGAGGCTAAGAAGGAAGGTCGATCGGCAAGGCTTCTTTTCGTGGCCCATCGGAAGGAGATTCTGGAGCAGAGCGTCGGTTGCTTTCGCGCGGTTTTGCGCGATATGAATTTCGGAGAGCTTCAGGTTGATCAATACCAAGCCGCGAACTTCGATCACTTGTTCTGTTCCAATCTGAGTCTCAGAAATCTCCGGCTGTGGGAGAAACTCGGGCCGGACTTTTTTGATTTCATTATCGTTGATGAAGTTCATCACGGCGCTGCTGAGAGCTATCGCAACATCTTTGAGCAGTTCCGTCCGAAAGTCCTTCTCGGCCTGACTGCAACGCCCGAACGGATGGATGGCAGAAGCATTCTCGGTGACTTCGGAGGACGATTCGCAGCTGAGATCCGACTTCCGGATGCATTGGAGGAGAAGCTTCTCTGTCCCTTTCATTATTTCGCGGTGAGTGACCCTGTGTCCCTCGCGGACAATCGATTCTGGAGTTCGGGGAAATATGAAATCCGTGAGCTTGAGAATGTTTACACAGGCCAGGACTTCCTTGCAAAGCAACGTGTCGATGCAGTCCTCACCGCGCTCGACCGCTATCATGGTGATCACCATAACGCGCGAGCTGTTGGCTTTTGTGTGTCGGTAAGGCACGCCGAATACATGGCAGATTGTTTCAATCAAGTTGGAATCCCAAGCCGAGCGCTAACCGCGCAGACGGATTCGATCAACCGGTCTGAGATTATCGCCCAGTTTCGTTCTGGCAGTTTCGCCTTTCTTTTCGTGGTCGATATTTTCAACGAAGGCGTCGACATCCCGGATATCGACACGGTTTTGTTCCTGCGTCCGACCGAGAGCCTTACGATCTTTCTCCAGCAATTGGGCCGGGGACTTCGACATGCCCCCGAAAAGGATTGCCTGACCGTAATCGACTTAGTTGGTCAGATGCACCAGCGTTACCGGATTGATCGTAAGTTCGCTGCGTTACTGCCAAACCGCCGGTTCCGGATCGATCGCGAGGTGGACGCAGACTTCCCACACTTGCCAGCTGGGAGCTCAATTATCTTGGAGAAGCAAGCGCGTCAGCATGTCGTTGAAAGCATTAAGCGACACTATGCAAATCTCCAAGCTGCGGTGGAGGAGGACATTAGAACTTTTGAACACGAAACCCGCCTTCCCCTTACTTTTGGGAACTTCATCAATGAAACCGGATACCAGCCACAACAATTGCTAGGGAAAAAGTCGTGGTCGGAGTGGAAACGGGACGCGGGAATCACGGGAAATATTTTGCGTGAGGAGCCAGGCGCGCTTGGCTACGGCATCACCCGCACCTCGCTCTTAACCGCGCCCGGCTTCCTTGAAACAGTTTGTTCGTTTGCGGATGCGGAAGGAAATCCCGATAACTTTTCAAAAACTGAAAAACTCCGGTTGCATTACCTGCTAAGGCAGAAAAGCGGAAGAGACGGGCCGCACCAAAATGTTGAGGAATCTCTCAGAGCGTTGGGCGATCACCCCAATGTCCTGGCAGATCTTCGGGAGGTCGGCAAGTGGGCGAAAGAGACGTCCTCCGTACGAGGTGGCAATACGCCGGAAACGGATCGCTGGGCCTTCGAGCTCCATGGGACTTATACGACGTTTGATATTAATGTGATTCTGGGGAGCGCTTCCTTCAGTAGTCCCGGGCAGATTGGGGTAGGAGTTGTTCATTTCAGTGAACAGAGGACATACGCGTTGCTGATGACGTTTCAAAAATCGGAAAAGGATTTTTCACCTTCGACGATGTATCAGGATTATCCAGTCAGCCGAGAGTTGATTCATTGGCAATCCCAGAACAATACGACCTTGGATTCGCAGGGGGGGCGTCACTTGACCCGGCACAACGAAGCTGGCTATACGATCCTGATCTTCGCCCGTCTGGTGAAACAAGAATTTGGTGTGACAATGCCTTTCGTCTATCTCGGTCCTGCGAGAATCATCGATTTCAAAGGAGAACGACCAATTACCTGCCATTGGAAATTAGATGTTCCAATGCCGTGGGATCTGTATCAAAGCGCAAGGGTGGGCGGATAGGTGACTGCACCTGTCTCCGACACGGCGAGAATTCCCTCGTGGATTAGGAGACGAATCGTCTTATCGATGGTTTCGGAGGTAAGCAGCTTGTCGAAGGCCGCAGAAATTACGGATTCCAAGGTTTTGCGTCGGACGGGGCGCGGTTTTCCGGGATTGGAAAGCTCGCAGATCAGGAGATCGAGTCGCTCTTCGGTTTTCATGAGAGCCGGAACATCTTTCAATGCATTGCGACGAGCTGCTAGAATGCCTTGCTCCTTGAGATGCTTGACAACGACATCGAATCCCTTGTCCTTGGAGATGATATGGAAGTAGCCTTGAGGATCGCGCGCGGCTTGCATGCCAACTTGGCATGCAAGAACAAAATCCAGAGCGTTCTTAGCGGCGATGGGTGTACGGATCACGCCGGCCTTGTCGCCGAGTTGTTGGATCTGGGTATGAACTTGTGCGGGAGGGGCAACTTGATGCGCACCGAGAATCAGATGAACAACTGCTTCCCTGCCTTCAACCCGGGAGATGTCCGGTTCATGAACATTCTCACAGTCGATGAAGATGTAGTTTGTGCGCGGCGTGTCGGAGAGTCGCGAGTCAGCGGTGGATGACTGTGTCATGCGTTGCGGTCTTGGAGTGCTTTAAGGTGATCGCGGGCAGCGGCTTTGCGGTTGGTGGAACGGTGGAGTTCTTCGAGGCGGGCATTGGCCTGCTGCACGGAGGCTGGATCGAGGAGCGTGGCGGTGTGGTTCCTGATCCATGGGAGCAAGCCACGATTGAGGACGTTGCCCGGCAGCGGGGTTTTGAACTGGGTGTCGCCGATGAACATGACGACGGGATGAAAGCGGTCGTCGGGAAGGCCGAGGAAGTGTTTGAGGGCTTTGACGTGGAGCAGGTTTTGGTGCAGCGGGTTTTGGAACCGGTGCTTCGCCTTGTAGATCTGCTGGGTCCATTGGACTTGTTTCTCGGAACCGAAGATCCAGCCCTTGTAGTTCTTGGTTTCGATCACGAAGATCCCGAACGGGGAAACGACGATGTGATCGATCTGGGTGGTGCCCTTGCCGTCGGGCCGTGGCAGATAGATGTCGCCGAAGGTCCGGTAGAGCTGCGGATCGAGCTGCTTGAGACCGATGCGGCTCACCATGATCTCACCCCACCAACCCTTGAAAACGGGACCGGCCAGGATTTTCAAGAGGAGCCACAGAACGCACAACGCGGCGAACCATGGCCAAAGGGAAATCAAGGGAGCAAGCATGTCCCCGTTAGGCTGCCAAGTCGGCGATTGACGGGCAATGACGAATAGCGGTTCTAACGTGATCGCGTGATAGAGTGGGGCGGAACCGCGGAGATGAAGTGCGGCGTAGCTGGGTGGGATTGATTCGCGGGTTGATCGGGTGGGGGAAACGTGGCAGCCTCCCGGCATGGACGCTGCTGTTTTGCCTTCTCCTGAAAGCATCAGGGATTATTGCCAGACCCACGCGATTTCGCGACTGCGGTTGTTCGGCTCGGCGGTGCGGGGCGACTTTGATTCACTTCGGAGCGATGTGGATCTGTTGGTGGAGTATGAAACCGGAAGACATCCGGGATTGGACCATTTCCGGATCGCGGAGGAATTGTCGGAACTCTTCGGCCGCAAGGTGGATTTGAACACGCCGGCGATGCTGGGTCGGCATCTGGAGAAGGTTTTGCCGGAGGCGAGATTGCTGTATGGCGAAACGTGACCCACTGGAAAACATCGAACATCGAACATCGAACGTTGAAATGATGAGGGATCACGCCTCCGGGTCAGTCATCCAAGCGGCGGAGATCTCGTTGGGTGCGGGCGAACGCGGCCAGTATTTCGAGGCCGCAGGTTTCCAGCTTGCTCCACGGGATGAGGGTGAGGGAATCGATCTCCAAGTGCTTCAAGGCGCGGCGGCAGGCATGGGTCCCGAGCATTTTCTTGAGGAGCTTGATTTCCTTGAGGATCGCGCGCTCGCTGAGTTTTTCCGTTTCGATCCCGTCGATGAGAAGGGAAAGGTATTCCGGCACAATCAGCGCCATCATCCGGACATGGCGCGCGTCCTGGCGGTCGCTTTGGTCCAGGCCGAGAAGGCAATGGCATTTGCTCAGGAAGAGATAGATCGGATCAATGACCTTGATATTTCCGTTGTCGATGACGCGCTCAAGCAGACGGGGATAATCCCGAAAGGGAATGCCGTAAACCGTGGACATCAAATCAACGACACGCGGTGGATCATCCTCAAGAGTGAGGATGCCGAGTTGGCTGTCCGAAGGAGATGTGCTTTTTCGGAGCTTACCTCCCGGACTCAGTTTGATGCGTTCCCATGTGGTGTGGCTGACCCAAACGTCACAGTCCTTCGAGGTGAAAGGCCGCAGCATGTTCAGCGGTCGAGCCGGGTTTGCGGCATCAATGTATTCCGCCCAATAATTGACGGCCTGGCCACCTTCAACGAAGTAGATGTCACCGGATTCGCGTAGAGACTGGAGAAAGTCCAGATACGCTTCGAAGCCAGCTTCCCGGTTGTTCACTTGCCGATGGCCGAAGCGAAGTTGATGACCCGGTGGTTCTGAAAGTATCCGGGTGGGAAAATCGAATTCTCACGCTGGATGACCTCGGGGCTTTCACCATTTTCCAAGCGCTGTCTGTCCTCGCGCCGGGAAGCCATCTTCTCGGCGGCCCGGCTTTTCAGGTTGAGGTTTTTGGACGGTTTCATCGGGAGAAATGAGTGGTGACGGCGGTTTGCCGACTGGCAAGACCCTACCGGGATCAGCGCTGTCTGTCAATTTCCCTGCCATCCCCGAGAAGCCCCGGCAGTTTGTCGATCAGCCACCGTCTGGCCGCAGCGGTCTTCAGCGCGCATTCCCAGATGGTGACGACATGCCAGCCGCGGGCGCGGAGGGCGTTTTCGTTGCGGAGGTCGCGGGCGCGGTTGCCCTCGATCTTGGCCCGCCACCAGGCGCTGCGGGATCCCGGGAGGCGGAAGGCGGGGCAGTTCTCATGGCCATGCCAGAAGCAGCCGTGGACGAAGACGACGGTGCGGTGTTTCGGGAGAACCAGATCGGGGCGGCCGGGGAGGGATTTGTTGTGCGGCCCGTGCACGGTGAAGCGATAGCCGTGGCGGTGGAGCATCGAGCGCAGGGCCAGCTCCGGCTTGGTGTCGCGCCCGCGGATGCAAGCCATGACCGCGGAGCGCTTTTCGGGGGTGAAGACATCGGGCATGAGAAAGTGCCGAGTGAGAAGTGATCAGTGAGCAGAGAAGAGGCGGAAGAGCGGGTGAGAGATGATGGCTCGTCGGCAAGGAGTGGTTCAACCGCGGAACCGCAACCGGCGGATGTCGCGGGCGGAGTGCAGGACCCGCAGAAGCAGGATGCCTTCATCGGTCGGCCGGTAGTAGAAACCGTATTTCCCCAAAGGATAGCTGCGACAGTCCGGAGCGAGTTCGGGACGGGGACGCCCCAACCCCGGATGATCGGCAAGGTGACTGAATTTGGCGGCAAAGCGATTCAGCAGCCGATCCGCTTGGATCACACTGGTATCGGCCACGTGATCCCAAATTTCGATGAGATCTGCTTCCGCCGAACGGGTAAGATCGACCCGGGACATCGGCGTCAGGAGTTGGGATGGCGTTCGGAAGCCTCGCGGTGGCGGTCCGCCAGAAAAGCGTCGGGATCGAAGCCTCGGATCACATCGCCGCGATCCGCCTGGTCCGCGGCCTGCAGGATGTCGGCACGGAGGGAGGCGAGTCGTGTCGTTTCCTCGGCCGTCAGCGGCGTTTCAATCTGATCCTTGAAGTTGCTCAGCAGGCTGATGACCATCTCACCGGCATCCCGATACGCGCCAGCCCGAACCGACGCGGTGACGAATTCGTTGAGATCATCGGGCAACTGAACGGCGATGGATTCCATGGGGAGAGATTAATCTTTGGCCGTGTGCCTGTCCAGATCCCATCCATCATGGAAGCATCATCAGGAAAATTTGGGGAGCCAACTCCTGCCAGAAAGGCGGTCTCGAGGGCTGGATGGCGGGGTGTTGGGACAATGCAAGATGAACAGCACAACCCTGTCAGGCCACGCATGCAAACTGCGTGACGACGGACGGATAGAGGGCTTTCCCGTCCTCTGAAAAGTCGACGACGCCTTCGTCGGAAAGCCGGTGCACGATCTTCTCCAGATCCCCGGGCGACAAGGTCTGGCGGTAGTAAGAATTGATCAACGACTCCAGTTTGGCGCGGTTCTTGGGACGGCTGCTGTTGGGGTCGCGGAGCTGGGAACTCAACTTGGCGAAGCGATCTTTGGGAAGGACAGCGAGAGCTGGCACTTTCTCCAGCGAGTCGTGTCGCGCGATGGAACGCTGCTGCCCGAGCAGGCATTGCACCATGATGTCGTAGTCGGTGTCTCTCGAAATGATGCTGAAGCGGCCGGTCGGGTCCTCGGCGGCGACCTTTCCCAGCTCCCGGGCGAGCACACGGTCCGCGGCATTGTGCCCGGTGGTGGGCGATTGGATGATTCTCAGCTGATCCGGATGATCCTGTAGGAAAAGGCTGACGGAGATCGGCAGCTTGATGTCCTGCGGACCGACAATCAGATAAATCCGCACCGGTTTTCCCGCAGCACGGGAGAAGTCGGCCACCTTCCGGTTTTCGTAATCGATGAAGATATGGATCGTGCTGGGAAAAGAGGACATGGGATTCACTGGCTGATGGAATTGCCGGACACTCTGCCAGAAATGTGCGGGAAATGAAGCTCCGCCGCTGCCGCAATCACGTAGGGCACCTGCGGCCGGATCCGGGAGTCGGGGAGCTGTGCTCGACAGAGTCCGGCACAGCTCCCAAAATGATCCCCGATGCCAGCCGCCCTGTCACCGCTCCGACTCCCGCTGTTCCGGGCGTTGTGGCTTGGCAGCATCGTTTCCAACATCGGGACGACGATGAACGACACCGCGGCGGTGTGGACGATGACGACGCTGACCGGTTCGGCGACGATGGTCTCCCTGATGCAGGCGATGTCGAGCCTGCCGCTATTCCTCTTCGCCCTACCCGCCGGCGCGCTGGCGGATCTGGTGAACCGGCGGCGGCTGATTCTGTTCGCCCAGACCGGGGCCTTGCTGACGGCGGCGGGCATGGCGGTGCTCGTCTGGTTCGGGATGCTGAGCCAGTCGCTGCTGTTGTTAGCGACGTTTCAGCTCGGCGTGGCGGCGGCTTTCACCACGCCGGCGTGGCAGGCGCTGATCCCGGAAATCGTCAGTAGGGATCAACTCGCTCCGGCCATCGCCCTCAGCGGCGTCGGTTATAACATCGCGCGCGCCCTGGGGCCCATCGCCGGCGGCTTGTTGTTGGCCTCGTTGGGGCCGGCACCGGTTTTCGCGCTCAACGCGTTGTCATTCGTGGCCGTGATCGTGGTGATGAGCACCGGGACCTACATCGCCACGCCGCGCAGCGCCCAGCGCGAGCAAATGTTAGGCGCGATGGCCGCGGCGATCCGCTACGTCCGCCATGCCTCGGCGATGCGCTCGGTGCTGGCCCGCGGCGGCGTCCACATTTTCGCGGCGGTCGCGCCGGTGGTGTTGCTGCCGATCATCGTGCATTCGCGGAATTGGAACGCGTCGGATTTCGGGATCATGATGGGCTGCTACGGCGCGGGAGCGATTTTCACGGCGATCTTCGCGCTGCCCGCACTGCGGTCGAGGTTCACCTTCGACCAGGTGCTGTTCGGCTCCAGCCTCGTGTCCGCGGTGGCGACGGTGCTGGTGGCCGTGGTGCCGGGGAAATTTTCGTTAGGAATGGTGCTGATGCTCGCAGGCGGCGCCTGGTTGAGCGGGCTCAACACCTTCAGCGTCGCCTCGCAAAGCGCCTTCCCCAACTGGGTCCGCGCCCGCAGCTCGGCGATCTATCTGGTGGTGATGCAGGGCTCGGCCGCGCTCGGGGCGGTCGTCTGGGGCCAGATGACCAGCCATTTCAACGCGTCCACCGCACTGGCCGTCGCCGCGGCGGGGTTGGTTTTCAGCGCAATACTCAGCCGGTTGCTGCCGATCAGCCATGTGGAGAATCTCGACCTCAGCCCGTCGAACCATTGGCACGGCCACGCCCTCGCCAACGAACCGGCACCCGACGACGGGCCGATCCTGGTCACCATCGAGTATCACATCGACCCGGCGGAAGCGGTCGCTTTCCGCGCGGCGATGTTCCACCTTCGCGAGACCCGGCTGCGGGACGGTGCGTTCCGTTGTTCCGTATTCGTCGATCTCGACGACGCGACCCTCTATCGGGAAACCTTTCTCGTCGGCTCCTGGGCCGAGCACCTGCGGCAGCACGAACGCGCGACCGTGGACGACCAGCGTGTCGAGCAGGCGGTGCTCGCCTTCCACCGCGGACCCGAGCGCCCGGTCGTCCGGCACTTGTTGATGACAAACTTGCGGGAGAAGCGCGTTTAGCGAGCCTGCCAGCCGGAGAGCCACTTAGCCGCTGGAAATCAGGCGAAATGATTTACCCTTGCGCGGTTTCAGATATGGGGCGAAGACCGGAAAAAATCATGTCCTCGTTCTTATTCCACCCCGTTTCGACCTTTCTGGCCGGCATGGTCCTGGCCGTGGTTGGTGTGCTTTTGTTCTTCAGTCTCAACGCGGCCCCCAACCAATCGGAGGCGGCCGTTTCGTTCTATCGCATGGCCCTGCAGAAAGTTGCCCCCGCGGGCCTTCCTGCCGGCAGCCCCGGTGAAACTGAGGCGCTGGAGCGGTTCAAGGCGTTTCTCCAGGGCATCGGCGATGTGAAATTCGTCCGCGAAAACACCCGCAAGGTCTTTGCTGCGGACGCCTACCTCGACGACACGCTTGCGGTTCACCACGGGGCGGCGGAAATCGAGGCGTATTTCGTCCAAACCAGCGAGACGATGACGAGCTATCAGGTCACGATCGACGACGTTGCCAGATCGGGTGACGACCATTACGTCCGTTGGACCATGGTTTTCGCCGCGCCCGCGCTGAGCGGCGGCAAGCCGGTGCATTCCACCGGAATCAGTCAGATCCGGCTGGACCGGGAGGGCAAAGTCGCGTTCCATCAGGACTTCTGGGACTCCGGGAAGAATTTCTACGCCCACCTGCCAGTGGTCGGCGGGGCGGTCGGCTTCGTCCGCAAGCGTTTGGAATCCAACTGAGTCAAGATATCCGATGGAAACCCGATCACCGACGACTAAACCGGAAAAGCAAAGTCCATGGAAAGTTTTCGTGCTGACCATCTGCCGCTGGCTCGACTCGGACTACCGGCGTGAGGATCTGCCGGATCCCTCCGAGCTGCCGGAGAAGGTGGACTGGCAAAGGACGCTGCCATTCATCTTCCTCCATCTCGGCTGCCTCGCGGTGTTCTGGGTGGGTGTTAGCTGGGTTGCGGTGGCCGCCGCGGTGTTTCTCTATCTGATCCGGATGTTCGCGATCACCGGTTTCTATCACCGCTACTTCTCGCACAAGACCTTCAAGACCTCGCGGCCCGTGCAGTTCATCTTCGCCCTGCTGGGCAACAGCTCCATGCAGCGCGGTCCGCTGTGGTGGGCGGCCACGCACCGGCATCACCACAAACATTCCGATCATGAGGGCGACATCCATTCCCCGGTGATCAGCGGCTTCGTCTGGTCGCACATCGGCTGGCTGACCTCGATGAAAAATTTCCCCACCGCCTACAAGTCCATCCCGGATCTTGTCAGGTATCCCGAGCTGGTTTTCCTGAACCGCTACGACCAGACGGTGCCCTTTGCCTATGGCTTTCTCATGCTGGCGATCGGTTGGGCGCTTGAAACATTCTTTCCCGCGTCCGGAGTCACGACCGGACAATTCTTCATCTGGACATTCTTCATCAGCACCACCGTCCTGCTGCACGGCACGCTGTTCATCAACTCGCTCGCCCACGTCTGGGGCCGCCGCCGCTACGAGACGGACGACGACAGCCGTAACAGTTGGCTGCTGACCCTCATCACGCTGGGGGAAGGTTGGCATAACAACCACCACCGCTACCCGCACTCGGTCAGGCAGGGATTCCGATGGTGGGAAATGGATCTGACTTACTACGGACTCAAGCTGCTGTCATGGACCGGGCTGATCTGGGACCTCCGGCCGGTGCCCAAGGCGGTGATCGAGGAAGGGAATCAGCAACCGCGCAGCGCATGAGCCGTGAACGCATCGCCATCGTCGGAACCGGAATCTCGGGGATGGCATCCGCCTGGTTCCTGAGCCGTGAGCATGACGTGACCTTGTTTGAAAAAGACAACCGCGTCGGCGGGCATTCCCACACCGTGATGGTGGACGAGGGGGCGGAGCAAATTCCGGTGGACACCGGCTTCATGGTTTACAACGAGGTGACCTATCCGCTTCTAACACGCCTGTTCCGCGAACTCGCCGTGATGACCAAGCCGACGTCCATGTCCTTCAGCGTGCAGCACGTGGGCGAAGGCTTGGAGTTCAATGGCGGCAGCCTGAATTTGTTGTTCGGCCAACGGAAAAACCTCTTCAGCCCGCGCTACTGGCGGATGCTCGCCCAGATCAACCGCTTCAACCGTGAGACCGTTGAGGAACTCGCGAATCCGGCTTTCGGAGAGATGTCATTGCGCGAGTATGTGAACGTCCGCGGATATGGGAATGACTTTTTGAATTGGTATCTATCACCCATGGCGGCGGCCGTGTGGTCGAGTCCGCCGGAGCGGATCGAGGAATTTCCCGCACGGACGCTCATGCGCTTTTGGCACAACCACGGTTTCCTGGGCCTCGACACCCAGCACCCGTGGCGCACGGTGGCGGGCGGCTCGCGCTGTTATGTGGAAAAGCTCATCCAGCCATTCGAGCAAAACATCCACCGTGGCGCGGGCGTGAAATCGGTAACCGGCTCCACTCTGAAACTTGAGGACGGGACATCGCACGATTTCGATCGAGTGGTCATCGCCGCGCACGGCGACCAGGCATTGCGGATGATGGCCGAACCCACCGCCCTTGAAAGTGAACTGCTAGGATGCTTCCCCTATCAGGAAAACGCAGCCGTGCTCCACACCGACCCGCGCTTCATGCCGAAGACCCGCCGCTGTTGGGCATCGTGGAACTATCGGATCGAGAACAACCGCCACTCGACCCACTACTGGATGAACGAACTCCAAGGCGTCTCGGAGCGTGAACAATATTTTGTCTCCATCAACCCATCCACACCTCCCGCCGAAGCGTCCATCAAGCGGCGGCTGGCTTATGAGCATCCGCTTTTCGACTTGAAGGCGGTGGCCGCGCAGGATCGCTTGCCCGGACTCCACGCGGCCGGCGACGAAACCAAGCGCTACTTCTGCGGCGCATGGCAGCGATACGGCTTCCACGAGGACGGCCTGTGGTCGGCGGTGAATGTCTGCACACAAATCCTGGGAAGGGACCCGTGGTCATGAACTCGCTTTACGAATGCTCGGTCGCCCATTGCCGGCTCAAGCCGAAGCAGCATGATTTCAACTATCAGGTGTTCATGTTCTGCGTGGACCTTGATGATCTCCCGGCTCTCAACCGCCGCGTATTCGGCTTCAGTCACAACCGCTTCAATCTGTTTTCAATCGATGACCGGGATCACGTCGATCTCGGCCATGCCGGAATCCGGGCGAACCTAGCCGCGTGGCTGGCGGGGCAGGGGATCGCTTGTCCCGATGACGCGAAAATCCGCCTCGTAACCTTCCCGCGGGTGCTGGGATACGGTTTCAATCCGGTGTCGTTCTATTATATCGATTCGAAATCCGGTGAGCCGCTGATGGCCGTGGCCGAGGTGGTGAACACGTTCCGCGAGATGAAGCTTTATGCTATGGAAACCGTGGGCACCGACGGCTTGTGGCATCGCCGGATCGCGAAGAATTTCTATGTGTCGCCGTTTTCCGATCCCGGCGATGAGTTCGATTTCAAAATCGGACTTCCGGGCGGGAACTGGCGTGTGAACATCGATGACCTTTCTAACGGCGAGCGGATGCTGGTGAGCTCCGTGCGAGGCGAACAACGCGACCTGACTTCGGCGCGGCTGTGGTGGTTTGCCTGCAAATACCCGTTGCTTTCGCTGAAAATCATCGGCCTCATCCATTGGCACGCGTTCCTGTTATGGCTCAAACGCGTGCCGTTTTTCCGCAAATCCTCGCGGCGCGAGGCGCAGCTCGACGTCATGCGCCCCCACTCCAGCCTGAACAACGACCTACCATGAATGCATCGATAGAACTCAACGACGAACGGGTGCCCCGCGAAGCCGCAAGCCATGCCACGCAGGGGTTTGCGGAGAAAATGGTCATCCGTCTGTTGGAGAAAATGCCTTGCGGCGGCCTGCGTCTGGAACACGCCGATGGCCGCGTCCGTCATTTCGGCAAGCCCGGCGCGCCCATCACCGCCCGCGTCGTTCTGAAGGATGACCGGGAGTTTTTCAAACGTTGTGCCTTCTATGGCAACATCGGCATGGGCGAGGCCTACACCGACGGTCTGTGGGAAACCGACGACATCGCCGCTGTCATTTCATGGTTCATCCACAACGTGAACGCGCTTCAGGGACCGGACACATCTGCCGCCAGTCTTCCCGGAGTGAATCTGTTGAAAATCGTGAACTGGTTCCGCCACTTGCGCCGCGAGAACACGGTGGCCACCAGCCGCCGGAACATCGCCGAGCACTATGATCTCGGAAATGAGTTCTATCAGTTATGGCTCGACCCGAGCATGACGTATTCCAGTGCCAGATTTGATTCAGCCGGCCAGTTCCTGGAAAACGCACAATGCGGGAAATACGACGCGCTCTGCCGGAAGTTAAAACTGAAGCCCACCGACCACGTGCTCGAGATCGGCTGCGGCTGGGGCGGCTTCGCGGTGCATGCGGCAAGGAACTACGGCTGCCGCATCACCGGCGTGACGATTTCGGAAGCCCAAGCGGCGTATGCCCGCAAGCGCATCGCCGATGAAGGCCTGGAGCAGTTGATAGATATCCGCATTCAGGATTACCGGCACATCACCGGCAGCTTTGACAAAATTGCGTCCATCGAGATGCTCGAAGCCGTGGGCGACAAATACCACCATTCCTTTTTTGCGAAATGCGCCGAGGTCCTGACGCCGGACGGCTTGCTCGGTGTCCAGATGATCACCGTGCCGGACTGCAGCTACCGCAGCCTCAAAAAGAACGTGGACTGGATTCAAAAACACATTTTCCCCGGCTCGCTGCTGCTCAGCGTCGGCCGGATCAACGAGGTCCTGTTGGAAACCGGCGATCTCTTCATGCACGACCTGGAAGACCTCGGTGCCGACTACGCGCGCACCCTATCAGCTTGGCATGGGAATTTCAATGCGGTCCGCGGCGAGGTGAAAGCGCTGGGATTTGATGAGCCGTTCATCCGGTCGTGGAATTACTATCTGAAATACTGCGAGGCGGCATTCGCCACAAGGAACATCTCGGTGGTGCAGTCGATCTATACCCGCCCTAACAACCCCAGCCTGCATCACCGTTTCGAGGAGGGCAGGGGATGACGGTCGGAAATACCATGGCGGTGGGAACGCCGAGCCGCTGGCGGCGCTGGTTGGTGAATCCGGTGCTCGCGCAGCTCCGGCAGGGGATTTCCGTGGAGCGGATTTCATGGACGATCGCATTCGGTATTGTTTTGGGAATGTTTCCCATCTTGGGAACCACCACGATGCTGTGCGCGCTGGTGGCTTGGGCCCTGAAGTTGAACCAGCCGATCATGCACGCCTTCAACTGGCTGGTCTATCCGCTTCATCTCGCATCGATCGTCGTTTTCATCCGCCTGGGCGAGCGGTTGCACGGTGTGGCGCCCATGTCCTTTTCGATCCCGCGCATGATGTCGGCATTCCGCGCCGACCCGCTCCAGTTCGGGCGGGATTTCGGGATGGCGGCGTGGCATGGCGTGAGTGCGTGGTTGCTGATCGCTCCTTTCGCGGTGGTGTTGATCAAGTTGCTGCTGGCACCGGTCGTTAGACAACTGGCGGTATCGTTGAAAAAGCGGCGGAGGGTGGAATCATGAACGCGTGGCAGGCGCTGGCCTTGGGAGCCGCGATGATGGCTCTGACTTTCCTTCTCGCGTGGATTGTTGCGGAGAAATTGGAGAACTATTCCCTGGTCGATGCCGTCTGGGCGTTCGGCATCGGACTAACGGCCGTGGCCTGGCTTGTCATGGTTGGAGATTTCGGACTGAAACAAGCGGTGGCCGCCGGCTTGATCGCGACGTGGAGTCTCCGCCTCAGCGGGCATCTCCAGCGGCGTATCAGGCGCGCGCATCCGGAAGAGGACGCGCGTTATGTGAAACTCCGGGAGGTGTGGGCGGGCCGCGTGTCGTCGGCGTTCTTCTGGTTTTTTCAGGCGCAGGGAATCTCGGTGGTGGTTCTGGCGTTGCCATTTCTTTTGATCGCCGCGGATCCGGATAAGTCATGGAGCGCGTGGGAAACGGCGGGGCTCATCGTGGCCGCCGCGGGTATTCTGGGAGAGTCTGTCGCGGACGCGCAGATGTCGCGCTTCAAGGCGGGGAACTCCGATGCCAAGGCGGTTTGTCAGGATGGATTGTGGCGTTACTCGCGGCATCCGAACTATTTTTTCGAAGCGGTTATCTGGACCGGCTTCTACATCTACGCCAGTGGTTCGCAATGGGGATGGGCCATGGTTCACGCCCCTGCCATCATCATTTTCCTGCTGCTGAAGGTAACCGGGATCCCGCCAACGGAGGCCGCCGCCCTTTCTCGCAAGGGTGATGCCTACCGGCGCTATCAGAAATCCACCAGCCCGTTCATTCCGTGGCCGCCGCGGGAGAATCCATAACTTGATACCATGATTCATACCAACGACCTGCTCGCCAAGGGCATCATTCCCGACGCCCTGATCCGAATCGGCATCCGCCATCGTCTTGCCGGAACTCTCGCACCCTTTGAAAAGCTCGATTGCGAGCAACGTCAGGAGAAAGTGATGCAACACGTCCGCGAACTCAGGGCCAGCCCGATCGCCATTGCGACCGACGAGGCGAACGAGCAACACTATGAATTGCCCACCCGGTTTTTCGAGCGGGTGTTGGGCAAGCACATGAAATACAGTTCCGGTTACTGGGACGAGGGTGTTGCTAACATCGACGAATCCGAAGCGAGGATGCTCGGAATCACCTGCGAACGTGCCGGCTTGAAGGATGGCCAGCGGATCCTCGAACTCGGCTGCGGCTGGGGCTCGCTCACGCTGTGGATGGCGGCACATTATCCGAACTCGCGGATCACCGCAGTCTCGAATTCCCGCACGCAGAAGCTCCACATCGATTCCCAGCTCGCCGCCCGGGGCCTCACCAACGTCGAGGTGAGGACGGCGAACATGATCCATTACGAAGGCGAGGGCGAGGCGATGTTCGACCGGGTTGTCTCGGTGGAGATGTTCGAGCACATGAAGAATTACGAGCTGCTGATGAAGCGGATCTCCCGCTGGTTGAAGCCCGGCGGAGCGTTGTTCGTGCATATCTTCACCCATCGTGAATACGCCTATCACTACGAGGCGGAAGGCGAGGATGACTGGATGGCCAAATACTTTTTCACAGGCGGGCAGATGCCGTCGGACGACTTGCTGCTCTATTTCCAAGGGGACCTCCGGATCGAAGGCCACTGGCATGTCAACGGCAGCCACTATCAGAAAACCTCCGAGGCATGGCTGGCGCGGATGGACGCCGCCCGCGAAGAACTCCTGCCGCTGATCGGCGAAACCTACGGACCGGACCAGCAAACCCGCTGGTGGGTCTATTGGCGGGTCTTCTTCATGGCCTGCGCGGAATTGTGGGGCTACGACAATGGCGACGAGTGGATTGTCTCCCACTATCGATTCCGCAAGCCGGAGTGAGATAGGTGAACTTCCGACGCGCCTGCCTTCATTGCCAGCGAATTGGCGATCTCACCCGGTGCGACGCAGCACGCGGTCGCCAGGGCATCGCTAACAGTGGCTGTGGCGGCTACGACCGTGGCGGAACTGCTGCGGGTGATGCCGAGTCCGGTGGCGGGATCGATGATGTGCGAGTAACGTGTCCCGCCGATTTCGATGAACTGATGGAGATCGCCAGAGGTGGATACCGCGCAGTTTGATAGAACAAGGGCTTCGGAATCCTCCCCGGTCCGCACACCGATTTTCCAGCCGTTGGAATCGGGCGGTGGGTCGCCCATGCGGACGTCGCCACCCGCGGTGATGCAGCTTCGGGCGATCGCGTGCTTCTTCATCATCGCGAGCATCGCATCGGCGGCCTGGCCTTTGGCGATGCCGCCGAGATCAAGGCGCATGGCGGGCTTCATGAAGGTGACGGTTCGGTTGGCCGGGTCGAGTAGCAGGTTCTTCCATCCGCAGGCGGCGCGGGCGGTGGCGAGGGTTTGGGCATCGGGCAGGGCATTCCGCCGACGGGATTCACGCCAGAGTTTTGTCATCGGTCCGAGTGTGGGATCGAAATAACCGTTGGTCTTTTCGGCAAGTTCGCGTGCCTCCGAGATCAACTGATACAAGAGCGGTGAGACGGCAATGGCTCTGCCTGGCGGGTGTTTGGAAAGAGCCAGCAGTTCGCTGTCCGCGATGTAGTCGGAAGCGACTTGGTTGATGCGCTCCGCTTCTTCGAACGCGGCATTCGCCGCTGCTTCGGCTTGCTGGTGATGCGGGTGATGCGGGTGATGGCAGGTGATCGCGAAGCGGGTTCCCATCAGACCGCTCTCGAAGGTGAGGGGCTTCGTGACAGGCCCGGCATGGACGCGGGAGGTGGCCGCAGCCGCCCCTAACAAGATGATCGCTTGTCTGCGGTTCATGGGCTTCCTCTACTCGCTAGGTCCCGGTCCCATGTTCCAGAACCGGTGCATTTCATCGACGGGAGGAGTCTTCAAAGGCCGGACAATGCGGAAGCCGAGCCAGGGAGCGTCGGTGAAATACCAGATGGATTTGGGAATCTGCGGGTCCTGGACTTTCCATGCCTTGGTGCTCGCAAGTCGCGCCGCGCTGCGGAGCGCCGGAGCGTCGGCATCCCAGTGACCGCCACGGACGACGGTCGGATAGCGGTTCACCGCGGGAATCCATGGAAGGGGTCCGGCGTAGGATTCCGCGGAATATTGATCGAGGACAAGTTCGGCGACATTTCCATGCATGTCGTGGAGTCCCCACGGATTCGGCTTTTTGGTGCCGACTTTCTGATACTGGAATTCGGAGTTGGCCGCGAACCAGGCGTGGTCGGTTAGTTTGGCCGGATCATCACCGAAAGAGAAGGCGGTGGTGGTCCCGGCGCGGCAGGCATATTCCCACTCGGCCTCGGTCGGGAGCCGATAGAAATGGCCGGTCTGCTCGCTGAGCCATTCGCAGAATTTGCTGGCCGCGTGCTGGGTCATCCCGACGGCGGGAAAGTCCTTGGAATAGCCGTCGCCCATTTGGAAATGCATGGGAACGTAGGGCGGCGTGGGTTGGGTGATGGTGTCGTTGAGGGAGGCTTCGCCCGTTATTTCCGGCGGTTCGGAAGTGTTGCCATTTGAGTCGCGGTTGAGTGTGCCGTCCTTGTTGCGGGTCTTGCCGTTCTCCATGAAGGGGCGATAGAAGGCCCAGGTGATTTCGGTTTTACCCATCCAGAACGGCTCGATGGTGACCTTGCGCTGCGGGCCTTCATCCGGTTTCCGGCCTGCTTCCGAGTCTGGCGAGCCGAGGGTGAATTCGCCGCCGGGAATGGCGATGAGATCGAGGCTGGCGTCCTGCGCGGGTTTTGCTTTCTCCGCATAGGGCTTCATGGCGGATGGATCCGGATCGAGAGTCCTGGCGATGATTGCATGGATCGCCCGGGTCGTCGGGAGAAGCTGGGGATTCGGCAGTTCCGCTGAAGCTGGCGCGGCTAGCAGAATGAAAGCGGGAGCCAGGAGAAACCGGTGTGAATTCATGATCCTCGGTTATGCCAACACATGTTTCCCGGGGATCGGAACGGCCTGGGTCGGGAAACTGTCCGTCATCTTGAGGGTGTCCGGAGCGAGATCCTGGTTGGCTTTCCAGATTTCATCCCAGGTGATCCGCTGTCCGGTGTGGGCGGCTTCTCGGGCGAGAATGCCGAGCATGGTGCTGTTAGCCATGTAGGTGCCCGTGTTGAGGGGTTCACCCTTGCGGATGGCGGCGAACCATTCGTTGTGACAAACCTGATACATGTCGGCTGTCTCGCCGCGGTAGGCCCAGGTAACCTTGCCGGACGCATCTTTGGTTAGGACGCGGCCGGGTGCTTCGAGGGTGCCCTTGTCGCAGAAGACCCGGTCCATCACTTCGCTGAAGGCGTTTTGGAATTGGCGTTGGCCGATGTGGCAGAACACGCCGCCGGGGTATTCGAAGGTCACCTCGTAGTGATCCCACACGTTGCCATCGTCACCGCGTTGGGCGCGGCCGCCACCACCGCGGGCGGCGATCGGCGCGACGTCGTTCATGGCCCACGCGATCTTGTCCACGGTGTGGATGGCTTGTTCGATGAGCGGTCCGCCGGAGAGCCATTCGTGAGCGAGCCAGTTGCGGAGTTGCCATTCGACATCGCTCCATGCGGGATCGCGCTGGTCGATGGAGGTCGAGGGTTTGGGCACCGCGCCCATGTAGGTGCCGTAAACGGCAATCGTCCTGCCGAGTTCACCACCTAGCAATTTGCCATAGCCTTCCCGGGTGTTAGGCGAGAAGCGCCAGCAGTAGCCGTGTTGAAGCGTCAGCCCTTTTTCCTTGGCCATGCGGGCGGACTCCACCACGGATTTCACTCCGGCGACGTCCACTGCCATCGGCTTCTCGGCGAAGACATGTTTTCCCGCATCGACCGCGGCGCGGAGGTGGAGCGGGCGAAAACCCGGAGGGGTGGTGAGCAGCACGACATCCACGCCGCTGGCGATCACTTTCTGATAGGCGTCGAGCCCGGTAAATTGGCGGTTTTCCGGGACATCAATCCGGTCCCCGAAGCTGGAAAGATTCCGAAGGCTGCCGGTGATCTGGCTCGCGAAGGCATCGCCCACGGCCCAGAGCTTCACGTTCGGGTCCGCGGTCAGTGCCTGGCTGGCGGCACCGGTGCCGCGGCCTCCCGCCCCGATGAGGCCGACTTTCAGAACGGCATTCGAGCTGCCTTGCGCCCGGAGAATATTCGGAAAGCCCGCGATGGCGGTGGTGGCTCCGGCGGCTGCGAGGAATTGACGGCGGGTGGGTGGGAATGGGTTCATGGCGACGGCAAAACAAACGGAAACCCCGCTACGAGTTAACGCAGCCGGGTCTTTCAGGGGCCGTCACACGGCTCCACCTTTGAGGGGGATGCCTGAAGGTGGATTGATGGGTGATTCTAGATTTTACCGAGAAGTAGCAAGATGATCAGGATCACGACGATGAGTCCCAATCCGCCGCTCGGTCCGTAGCCCCAGTTCTTGCTGTGGCCCCAGGATGGGAGTGCGCCTACCAAGGCGAGGATGAGGATGATGAGAAGTATGGTTCCGATGGTCATGGTGGTTGTTGGTTTTAAAGTAAATGTTAGGAAAGCGAAGGGTCCGGATCAATTGCCGAAGTTTACAACAACATAGCCAGATCCGCGCTTCTGATAGTAGGTGTTGTTGACCTGATAGTAGCGGACTCCCCTGCGCTCAACCGTGCGATAACCACGAGGGAGTTGTGTGATGATCACATCCCGGTTGCCATCCCGTCGGTAGTCCCTACGACCATCCCTGCGGTCTTGGTTTTGGCGACGGGGTGCGTCCACCACCACATATCTTCCGGAGCGTGAGCGATAATAGGTTCCATTGTGAAGATAGTAATTGCTGCCGCCGATGACTTCGGTCCGGTAGCCGGAAGGCAGGCTGCGAACCTCATAACCGGTTCGGTAAGTGGTGACGGAATGCTGCGGGCCGGAGCCTTGGGCATAGGGATCCACACAGCTCGGAAGCAAGGCTCCCAAGGCGATTGCGAAGCTTCCGAAGAGGAGCGAACGGATTGATGATGTTTTCATGTGGGTGTCGGAATGGGGTAGTTGATTCGGAACCAAGAGAGACTCCGACGGACTCTTCGCAAGTAACGGGCCAACCTGTCGAACCTCTGGTGTGGTATGGCTTTGCGGAATGACTGAGCGCGAAACCCGCACTTTCTCCCGGTCAATTGCACGAAGTGTCGTGCAGACTGCAATTGTAAGAAGGACTTTCTCAGGGAGTATCCGCCGAGGCATTCTTTTGCGAGGAAGCGATCGCTTGCGTCAAGGACCCGGGGCTGGCACTCCGAAGTTTATCCGGGTGAATCGCAACGATTGGCCCGTCTATCGATGGGCAACGATGCCGGAAAACTGCTTGCAGTTGCCACCAATGTGGTCCGCCCTCCGGCGTTAGCGGAGCAGCGCCCAGATGGGCTGCGGCCAGATGCCGAGGATGAGCACGGCGAGGGTGAGGCCGGCGATGCAGACCTTGCTGATGCAGGGCAGGACGATGGCCGTGTCATCGGCAGGGGCGGCCCACCACATGGCGCGGATGACGTTGAAGTAGTAGTAGAAGCCCGCGGCGGCGGCCACGAACGCAATGCCGATGCCGGCCCACAGATGCGCCTCGACGGCGAGCGAGAAGACGAAGAACTTGCCCCAGAATCCGGCGGTGAGCGGGACGCCGGCCAGGGCGGCGAGCAGGACGGTGAGCGCGAGGGCGAGCTGCGGGTTGGTTTTTCCGAGACCGTTGAAGTCCTTGATCATCTCGCCATCCCGCTGGATGCGGACTTGGGCGAGGACGAAGAAGACGCCGAGGGTCATCAGCAGGTAGGTGGCGAGGTAGAAGGAAACGATCTTGGCGGAGCCTTGTGAAATGGCGGTTTCCGGTTTCCATGCGGCGAGCGCGAGGATGAGGAAGCCGGCGTGGGCGATGGAGGAATAGGCGAGCAGGCGCTTGAAGTTCGTTTGCGGGATGGCGGCCAGGTTTCCGAACAGGAGAGTGGCGCAGGCGAGGACGAGCAGCAGCGTGACGACCGGGCCGCGGGTGAGATCGCTGGCGAGGAAGGGCTCGAGGAAACGAATGGTGAGGATGAATCCGGCGGCTTTCGACCCGACGGATAGAAACGCGGTGATGGGAGTGGGCGCGCCTTGATAGACATCGGGGATCCAGACCTGCATCGGCACGGCGCCGATCTTGAAACCGAGTCCGACCATGACGAGGGCGATGCCGAAGAGGAGGGGCGCGAGCTGGACGTTGGCGGTGCGGCCGTCCTGAAGCATGCTGCCGATGGCGTCGAGATTCATGGTGCCGGTGGTGCCGTAAACCCAGGCGATGCCGTAAACGAGGAAGCCGGTGCTGAGCGCGCCGAGGATCAAGTATTTCACCCCGGCTTCGAGCGAGCCGACATTCCGACGCATGTAGGCGACGAGGATGTAGAAGGTGACGGTGACGAGCTCGAGGGCGACGAAGGCTCCGGCGAGGTCCTTGGCAGAAGCGAGCCACATCATACCGGCGCAGGCGAAGACGGGCAGCGCGTAGAACTCGCCGGTGCCGTTTTCGGACTCAGGTCCTTCGGTGTAGCGGGCGAGGATCTTCCGGTAATCGACCGCTAACAACAGGACGAGGATGGTAGTGACAAGGGCGAAGATCTTGTAGAATCTCGCAAGTCCATCGAAGTTATAGAAATTCCACAGCGGCCACTTGGCCCAAGCGGCATCGGGGTTCGCATCCGGCCCGCTGACGAAGAACGTGAGGAGAAGTATGACCGTGAGGCCGACGGCGGCGGACAGACCGACCCAGGCTTTGCTTTTGCACGAGCAAAACGCTTCGGCCATCAGCAGGAGGATGCCGAGGGTGACGGTGAAGGCTTCTAGATAATAGGCGGGCATGGGAAGAAGTTTGAAGTGATTTGCCTCAGAACGAAGAGCAGAGTGTTCGGCTAAATTCCTGCGGAATGTTGTGAGCAGTGATCAGCGGAGAAGATTGAGCAGAAGGTTCGGATAGAGGCCGACGGCGAAGAGGGCGAGCACCAGCAGCGTGGCCGGGATGCGGTCGGCGAGCGTGAGGTCCTTGGCGGACTCGGTGGCCTTCACGGCGGGGCCCTGGAAGATGTTCCGATAGGCGCGGAGCATGTAAACGGCGCTGATGACGACGCCCCAGATGGAAAGGATGCAGGCGATCTGGACGGGGCCGAGGCCTTTGGTGCCGTCGTAGCCGGCGAAAGCGGAAAGGAAGACGAGGATTTCTCCGGAGAAATTCGCGAGGCCGGGCAGACCGATGGATGCCATGGCGGCGATGCCAAACAAGAAGGCAAGGCCGGGGGCGGATTTGGCGAGACCACCGAGGTCCTGGAGATCGAGCGTGCCGGTGTTGCGCTCGATGCGGTCGGCGAGGCCGAACAGCAGGGCGATGGAAATGCCGTGGGCGAACATCAGGACGATGGCTGCGGAGCGGGCGAGCGGGTTTTCCGGGAAGGCGATGAGCGCGGCGATGGCGAGGAAGATGTAGCCCATGTGCATCACCGAGGAGTTGCCTAACATGAGGTCGAGGCGCTTCTGCGAGATGGTGACCCAGCCGACCCACAGGATGTTGCCTAGCAGGAGGACGAGCAGGGGAGTGAGCCAGTATTGCAGGCCATCGGGAACGAGCGGGATGGCGAGGCGAAGCAGGCCGTAGAGGCCGAATTTTTTCAGGACGCCGGCATGCAGCATCGCGACGGGGGCGGGGGCGCTTGCATACGCCGGGGCTGCCCACGAGTGGAACGGGAACAGCGAAACGAGCGTGCCGAAGCCGACGATGAGCAGGGCGGCGATGCCCTTCTGCGCGGCAGGATCAATGGTGCCGGCGGCCGCGGCCATTTTTACCAAGTCGTAGGTGCCGGTCAGGTTTCCGAGCCAAACGAGACCTGCCAGCAGGACCATGGACCCGAGACCCAGATAGATGGTGATTTTCCAGGCGGCCTCGCGCCGGTCGCCACGGCCCAGGATGCCGATCATCAGGAAGGTCGGGATCAGCGCGAGTTCGTGGAAGGCGAAGAAGAAGAACAGGTCGGTCGCGGCGAAGGCACCGAGCGCGCCGCCGGAAATGAGCAGGGACGAGCCGAAGTAGAGTTTCTCGCGACCTGCGGGGGACTTGCCGGAAAGCACGGCGGCGAGGGTGACGATCACTGATAGAAGGACCATGATGACGCTCATGCCATCGATGAAGCCGAAGGAGAGATTGAGCTCGGGCTTGTCGAGGACCCGCGCGGAGAACGACCAGACAGACGATTTCCAGGAAAAGACGGCGGCGAGGCCGAGCACGAGGTTGATCGCGGCGGCACCGATGGCGGTGAGCCGCGCGGGCGCGCCGAGGAGGATCGCGATGAACGCGAGAATCGGGAGGAAAACGAGAAGGAGGAGCATGTTGAAAGTTTGCTAGGTGCTAGTTTTCAGTTTTCAGAAAGCGGTGAAGTAGACGACGAGGATGACGCCGAGGCCGAAGGCGAAGGCGTAGCCCTGGAGGCTGCCGGATTGGACTTTGCGGAAAATGTTGCCGAATGATTCGGCGGCGCGGCTGAGTCCGCCGACAATCAGGCCGTTGATGATGAACTCGTCGAAGAACGCGATGATGGCGGAAAAGGCGTCCTGGAAATAACGGACGAGGAAGTTGTCGTATATGCCGTCGATGTAGAAGCGGTTCTGGAGCAGCGGGATCGAGAGTGGGTCCTTTTCCTTGCCCGCATAGAGGACGAACCCGGAGACCACGCCGATGATGAGAGCGGCGATGGAAACATTGGTGACGGTGCCGAAGTGGATCAGGTGCTCGGGTTGCAGATAAGCCGGGGCGAACTTGGCGGCGATGAACGGGAACCCGGCGATGAGGCCAAGGATAGCTAGCAGGACAAGCGGGCCGAACATCAACGGACCGACTTCGTGCGCGTGATCGGCATTTTTCGATTTCGGCTTGCCGAGGAAGGCGACGACGAACAGCCGGGTCATGTAGAAAGGTGTTAACACGGCGACCGCGGCGGCGATCCAGAAGAGGAGGGGTTGCTTTTGATGGGCTGCTTCGAGGATCTGTTCCTTGGAAAAGAAGCCGGAAGTGAACGGCACGGCGATGAGGGCTGCGAAACCGATGGCGAAGGTGATGCCGGTGATCGGCATCTTCTTGAGCAGGCCACCCATTTTCCAGATGTCCTGTTCGTGGTGGCAGGCGTAGATGACCGCGCCGGAGCCGAGGAAGAGCAGGGCCTTGAACCAGGCGTGGGTGAACAGGTGGAACATGCCGGCCTCACCGGCGACGAGGCCGACGGCCATGACCATGTAGCCGAGCTGGGACAGGGTGGAGTAAGCGAGCACGCGCTTGATGTCGTCCTGCTGGGTGGCCATCAGCGCGGCGACGAGGGCGGTTAGACCGCCGGTCCAGGCGATGACGGCGCTGGCTTGGAGGCCTTCGAAGACATCGAATCCGAGGGAAAATTGCAGGCGGAATAGCATGTAAACGCCGGCGGCAACCATGGTCGCGGCGTGGATCAGCGCGGAGACGGGAGTCGGGCCTTCCATGGCATCGGGAAGCCAGACGTGGAGCGGAAGCTGGGCGGATTTTCCGATAGCACCGCAGAAGATGAACAGAACGGCGGCGGAGATGACGCCGGCGGCGATGGCGGGGTTGGCCGCTTGATAGGCTTCGATGCCAGACTTCATTCCGTCGAATGCCAGATGCCCGGTGATGCCCCACAGCATGAGGATGCCGGCCATGAAACCGAAGTCGCCGACGCGATTGCAGAGGAACGCCTTCTTCGCGGCATCGGCGGCGGAGTCCTTCTGATACCAATGCCCGATGAGCAGATAGGAACTGAGTCCGACCAATTCCCAAAAGATGAAGGTCATGACGAAATTGTCCGCCAGCACGATGCCGGTCATCGAGAACATGAAAAGCGACAGGCCGGTGAAGTAGCGCGCCTTGGCATCGTCGTCCTTCATGTAGGCCAGCGAGAAGATGTGAACTAACATGCCGACGCCGGTGACGACCATCATCATGCCGGTGGAAAGCTGGTCGAGCTTGATGCCGATGTTGATGGAGAAATCCCCGATGGTCGCCCAGGCGAAGTTGGCGGTCTCATTTTTCCCCAACAACAGCATGGCAAGCACGAAGGTCACCACCGAGGAGGCTACTGAAACGATCGGAGCCAGACCGGTTTTTTTCAGGACAAGCTGGTTCGCCGCGGCGACGACGAGCGGGAGAAAGAGGAGGATCCAAGCTAGATTCATGGCAGGTAAAATGGGAAAGATCAGCCTTTCAGCGAGGTCAGTTCGTCCGTGTGTATGGTCTGGCGGGCGCGATAGAGGGCGACGATGATCGCGAGGCCGACGGCGACTTCCGCGGCGGCGACGGTGATGACGAAGAAGACGAGCATCTGGCCGTTGTAGTCTGGCAGGCCGTTAGGAGCCGGGTTGAAACGGGAAAACGCCACCAGCGTCAGGTTCGCCGCGCTGAGCATGAGCTCGAGGCACATGAAGACGATGATGATGTTCCGGCGCAGCACCACGCCCGCGAGGCCGATGGCGAAGAGGAGTCCGGAGACCAGGAGGTAGTCGTTGAGGGTGGCCATGAGAAGTGATCAGTGAGCAGTGATCAGAGAAGAGTGTTATTCCGTCTGGCGCTTGGAGAGGACGACGACGCCGACGGTGGCGACGAGGAGCAGGACGCCGAGGATTTGGAAGGGAAGATTGTAATCGGTGAAAAGCGTGTGGCCGATGAGGTGGACGTCGGGGAGCCGGCCCTGGGTGAGCGTCGTGGCGATCTTGCTGGTCGCGGTGATGGTTTGGTCTTCAACAAGGCTTTTGGCCGCGGCGGCGAGGGTTTCCTTGTCGAGCTTCGGCGCGATCATGTTGGGCGTGCGGGCGAGGATGCCGATGAGCTGCACCATGAAAGCGGCGACGAGCGCGATGCCGGCGGCGATCGGGAGCAGCGGCTTGGCGGCTTTTTCCTCGTCCTTGAGATCGAGCAACATGATGATGAAGAGGAACAACACCATCACCGCGCCGGTGTAGACGAGGATCTGGATGACTCCGACGAAGAAGGCGCTGAGCCCGATGAACAGACCTGCGAGACCGACGAAGCAAGTAACAACTGATAGCGCGCTGGACACCGGATTGCGGAAAGCGATAACCGCCGTGCCGCCGATGAGCATCACCGTTGAAAAGAGCCAGAAAAGGTAAGAGGGCATGGATTAGGAAATGTTATCAGTGATCGTATTTAAGACTAGCCCACCAGCCAACCAGTCCAAGATAGAGTGTCACAACGCTTGCTGCTAAACCCAAAAAAGGGACGGGCGAAAATTGAAGCGTCACAAGAGGAACGAACGTAGTTAGGCCATAAATGCCTGCCGCGATGACGATGGAGGATGAAATCGATTTCATTTCAACTCATTCCATTTGTTGACGAGGCCGACGCGGGTGCCGCCGATTTCGTAGAGTTTCTTCTTGTCGTGGACCATGTCTGCGCGCTTGAGGCCGGTGATCAGATAGTCCTTGCGCAGATAGATGGCCTGCTCGGGGCAGACTTCCTCGCACATGCCGCAGTAGATGCAGCGGATCATGTCGATGTCGAATTCGAGCGGACGCTTCTCGACTTTCGCCCATGGGTCGTCAGAGGGAATCTCGGAAGGAATGATTTTGATCGCTTTGGGTGGGCAGATGAATTCGCAAAGCTGGCAGGAGACGCAGCGTTCGCGGCCTTGCTCGTCGGTTACCAGTGCGGGGGCTCCCCGATAGTATTCGGGTAGATGTTCGTCCCAGCGTTGTTCGGGGAACTGCATGGTCACGCCGAGGCCGGAGGAGGCGAGTTCCTTGGAACCCACCGATTTGCCGCGCAGTGTTTTCACCGCATGGGTCATGGTGAGGAAGAAGCCCTTGATGAGGGCTCCGAAGTAGATTTTCTCCCCGAAATTGAGCTTCGGGCGCTGGAGTTTGATGACGGCCATGAGAAGAAGGTGTGCGGTGTTGAGGATCAGGCACGGAGAACTTTCGGGCGCTCCTCGGAAACCTTGGCAACCCAGATGACCGCGGCGGTGACAATGATGAGCAGGACGGCTCCGATGCCGGTGATGGCGGCGCCGAGTTCCGGCGCGGCAATCACAAGTGCGGCAAGGAAGACATTGATGAGCGCGGCTTCGAAGAACACGACCCAGCCGAGTTTCATGAGCTGGTCATAACGGAACCGCGGCACCGTCCAACGAACGAGGATGAAGAAAAGGATGAAGCCGATCAGTTTGGTCATGAAGCATCCGAGATGGATGAGTCCGCCGAAATAGAAGTCGCCGATGTGCATTTTGGCGACCATGGCGTCGAGCCCGAAGCCGATTGACCAGCCGCCGAGGAAGAGCGTGATGATGAGCGCTGAGCCGATGACCATTGCGGCGTACTCCCCCATGAAGAACATGGCGAATTTCATCGAGGAGTATTCCGTGTGATAGCCGCCGACGAGTTCGGTTTCGCACTCGGGAAGGTCGAAGGGCATGCGGTTGGTTTCCGCGAAGATCGAAATGGTGAAGATGAGAAAGGCGATGAAGGCGGGGATCCAGAACAGCGCGGTGTTCAGGTCCGGCAGGGAGAGCGAGCCGTTTTTCCAGAAGGGAAGCAGCAACCAGCCGTTGTCGGCCTGCTCCTGAACAATCTTGCTGAGGTTCAGATCACCATAGTATAGCAGGACCGGAATGATCGAGAGGCCGAGCGCGATTTCGTAGGAAATCATCTGGGCGGTGGAACGCACGCCGCCGATGAAGGGAAATTTCGAGTTCGAGGACCAGCCGGCGAGGGTGATGCCATAAACCGATAGAGAGGCCACGGAGAAAATGAACAGCGGTCCGATATCGAGATCCGCGATGACGAGTTTCTCGCTGTGGCCGAAGATGCTGATCGGTGAGCCAAAAGGAATGACACAGACGGTGATGAGGGCGGGGACGACGGTTAGGGCGGGAGCCAGCCAGTAGAAAGCCTTGCGGACGTGGTCGGGCGTGAAGTCTTCCTTGAGGAAAAGCTTGAGGCCGTCGGCGATCGGTTGGATCAGTCCGAAGAAGTGGAAGTCCTTCTTGAATCCTAACAAAGTCAGTGGAATGCCCACGCGGTTGGGTCCGACCCGGTCCTGAATGACGGCTGAGAATCGTCTCTCGAAGTAAACCGATAGAGGAACGAGCGGCAGCACCACCATGAAGGTTAGCACGACGATCTTCGTGATGATGATGGCGAGTTGGAAGACGAGGTCCGGCATGAGGTCGTGGAATTGGAAGTTCGGAAATCAGCCGTTGATCAGACCGGCCGCCTTGCGGGCGCGTTCGTTTTGCAGCAGCGGGATCTGATAGCCGGTGTCAGCGATTTGCGTGCCTTGATGGCCGATCTTTGAAAGCGTGAGCCCGGTGAACTCCGGGGTGTTTTCGGCAAGGGCCTTGAAGACATCTTCAATGTGATGCGCTTCATTTTTGCCGCCGGAGAGGGCAAGGATCAGGTCGCGGAGGATTTCCCAATCGTCGTGGGCCAGGCCGGGAAGTTCGACCGCGCGGTTGAGGCGCTGGAGACGGCCGGATAGATTGACCATCGAGCCGCGCTTTTCGGCGAAGGCGGCGGATGGCAGGACGATGTGCGCACGCTCGGCGGTCGGGTTGGCAAGCACGCTAGTTTGCAGGAGGAAATCGAGTTGTTTGAGGTCTTCTGCGGTGAAGCCAGCGTCGGTGACGAGGTCTTCGCCGAGAACGATAAGGGATTTGATCGAACCGTTGCGGACTCCGTCGCGGATGAAGGAGAGTCCGGAGTATGGGTTTTCCGTGCCGAGAATCAGTTTCGCGCCGGTGGTGTTCGGGTTGCGGTCGGCGGCGACGAGCAGGGAGTCCGCTTGACCGGAACGTTGGACTAGCGAAAGCAGGTTGGTGCCGATTTCCGCAGCGAGCGCGCGAGTGAGGAAAAGTTCCTCGTTGGTCATGCGACCGGAGGCGATGATCGCGGTTTGTCCGGCAGGCGTGGCCTTGAGGCGGCTGGCGGCTTCCGCGATGGCGGACGGCCAGGACGTAACGACAAAATTGGCGGGCGATACACTGGCGCTCCAGAGCAGCGGCTCGGTCAGGCGGGCGGCGCTGTCGATGTAGTGGAAATTCAGGCGATGCGAATCGGGCATCCACGCGGAGTTGACCTCGTCGTTCTGGCGCGGGGTGATGCGGTGGATTTTGTTGCCGCGGGCCCAGACGGTGATGTTGGTGCCGGTGCCGCAATTCACGTCGATGGTCGGAGTTTCCTTGAGGAACCAGACGCGCATCTGGAAGCGGAAATCGTTGGAAGTGAGCGCGCCGACGGGGCAGATGTCGGCGGTGTTGAGTGAGTAGTTGGAATCCAACAGCCGGCCCGGATGGACGGTTAGGGTGGTGTGCGTGCCGCGCTGGGTGAAGCCGAGGACGGGATCGGAGGCGACCTCATCCATGAAGCGGATGCAGCGGCTGCACATGATGCAGCGCTCGTCGTCGAGCCGGATGCGCGGGCCGATATCGACGTTTTTCGGCTTTTTCACCTTCATGTCCACGAACCGTGAGACGCCGCGACCGTGCTGGACGGATTGTTCCTGAAGGCGGCATTCGCCGGCTTGGTCGCAGATCGGGCAGTCGAGCGGGTGATTGATCAGGAGAAACTCCATCACGCCCTCGCGGCACTTTTCGACGAGTTCGCCGGTGGTGCGGATGCCCATGTTCTCGCCGATGGTGTTGGCGCAGGCGATGACCGGACGCGGCATCCAACCGATGATTTCATAGCCATTCTCATCGCGCTGCGGCTCCTGGCCGGGCGCCGGGCGGGGCGGCATGCCCATTTGCACGAGGCACATCCGGCAGTTTCCGGGCGAGGAAAGTTTCGGGTGGTAACAATAGTGAGGGACGGTGATTTGCGCTTGGCGGCAAGCTTCGATCATCCGTGTGCCTTTGGGAAACTGGTGCCAAACGCCGTCAATCTGGACGTTGACCATGCCTTTCCCGGCAGCAATGTCTTTAGGCAGCTGTATTTCCGCGGTCGCCGAAGGTGTGTCGCTCATGGCAAATTAGAGCGCCGGACGCTTGTGCAAGAATAGCCCGGGGTTGCTCGCGCGGGAATATGTCCACCCGGCGCGGACCCGGCAAGCGTGCTTTGTGAAAACTTTCACAAGCGGCGGATCGGCCTAAAATCCCACCAACCTTCTTCGGGTCGCCTCGTCCACCGCCTCGCACAGCCGGTAGCCCTCGCCTTGGCTCGGGATCGTCATCAACAGCGCGTCCCGCTCGTAGGGCGAGGGGAAGTCCAGTCCGATCAACGCCCGTCCGATCCGTTCGCCGGATTGCCGGTAATTGAAATAACAGAGACTCGCGTTGCCGCGGATCCGCTGGCCCAGGAAATCATGCAGCGCACCCGGGCGTTCGTAGAAATCCAGCCGCAGGAAGGCCGGGTTCTTCAACAGGTCGCCGCGCAAGGGAATCGCGCGGAAGGCGATGTCGATGGCTCCGGTTAGGTCTTCCCAGGCGAAGCCACGCGCATCGAGCTTCTCCGGCAGCGCGTCGAGCACCGCCGGATTTTCCGCGTGGATGGTGAACGCCGGCCAAGCCTCTTCCGCGTCGGTTTTTCCATACTGGAAATCCGCGATGTCCAGTCCTTCGAAACAGGTGTCCAACAGCTCCAGCATCGTCCCCGCCCGCTCCGGGATGCGGACCCGCAAGGTGCGGCTGGTCTTGATGCCCGCACCCACCGATTGAGCGATGAGTCCGAGTTGGAGGAAATCGATGTTCGCGCCGCAGAGCACCACCAGGATCCGTTTGCCGGTCAGGGCTTCGCGGTTTTTCAACACGGCCGCCAGGCCCATCGCTCCAGACGGCTCCGAGATGCAGCGCAGCCCTTCCCACAACGTCCGGATCGCGTGGCTGACTTCCGCGTTGGTCACCGTCTCTACCCGGTCCAGCGTGTCCTTGCAGATTTCAAATGGCAGCTCCCCCGCCTTTCTAACCGCCGTGCCGTCGCAAAACAAATCCACGTTCTCCAGTGCCACCGGCTTGCCCGCTTCCAGCGCGGCCTTCATCGACGCCTGGCCCACGCCTTCCACACCGACGATCTCGATGTCAGGCCAATAGGTCTTCAACCAGGTGGAAACGCCCGCCGCCAGTCCGCCGCCGCCGATCTGGAGATAGGCCGCATCGAACGGGCCCTGTCCTGATAGAACTACCTCATCCGCCAGGGTGCCTTGGCCGGCCATCACCCTGAGGTCGTCGTAGGCATGAACATACACCGCGCCGCTGGCCGCTTCATCGGCCCGCGCGGCGGCCACCGCCTCGTCGTAACTGTCGCCTGTCAAGTGGATTTCCACGAACTCGCCACCGTGATGCCGCACCGCGGTCTGCTTCACCTTCGGCGTCGAGCGCGGCATGTAGATCCGCGCCAGGATGCCCAGCGTGCGGGCCGCCAGCGCGACGCCCTGCGCGTGGTTTCCTGCCGATGCGGTGACGACTCCGCGGGCCGCCTCGGCGGGTGTCAGGACGGCCATCCGGTTGCATGCACCGCGCCATTTGTAGGCTTTCACGGGTGACAAATCCTCGCGCTTCACCCAGATCTCCGGTCCCGGTCCGGGCAGATTCAGCCGTTCCAACGGCGTCGCCTGGCCGAAGCGGTACACCCGCTCCCGGGCGAACAAGATTTCCTGGCGCAATTGCCGGTCGAGCGGCAGGTCTTCGCGATTCATGGCGGAGCTTTACGGAAACCACGGCCCCCCGCAAGGCTTCCCAAGCACGCGGTCAATGCGTGGTTGCGCTTCCGTTTTGCCTCGTTCGTGGCCAACCGGTTGTCGCACGCTCATTCATTCCGCGTGTTTCGCATGCCATTCGGCATAGACCTTCGGCGAGATTTCCGAAGGCTTGATTTCCGAGCGGCCACCCCAGAAGACGTTGGTGTATGAAACGGGAATCCCGACGGCGGCGAGGTGTTTGTCGATCGCCGCCTTGTGCTCCAGGACCCGGGCCTTTTCGGTGCCGTGCATGACGCCCATGATGTTGACGTTGCCGAATTTCGGCCCGCCTTCGCGCCAGTAGGCGTGGGTCATGCAGAAGTGGCGGCCGACCTCGCCGCCGGCTTCCATCTCGCGGCCTTTCGGCACCGCCCAATGGAACAAGCCGTTGAAACGCGTGACCCGCTCGCCGGTGGCCGAGGGCTTGACGTGTTCGAGAAACGTGGAAAAGCGGCCGATGACTTTCTTCGCGTTGAGCGTCTCCGCAACCTCGCAGAAACGATCCAGCGAGACACCCGCGATCTCCGCCCGTTGGTCCCATGGTTTCTCACAGATCTCATCGAGTGTTAGCTCTTCCTTCAGAGCTAACAGGACCTCCCATTCTTCCGGTGTTAGATCCACGGCGGTGGTGGTCATCATCGTCGCCGGTTCGTCGGCCTTGTCGCCGGGCTCCAGCACTTTGCGGCGGGTGTGGCCAACGCCGAGCGCGAAAACGCCATTGGCCGGCATCAGCAAATATTCGGTCGCTCCGGTTAGACGGAGCAGCGCGGTGGCATGGAAATCCAGCGACTCGCCGACGGGCACTTTGAGCGTCGTCCACAGCCGGTAGCCCGAACCTGAAACCTCGCCATCCGTCGAGCGGACCACCACGTGGCCGGAAAACGGATCGTCCTGCGCCATGAAATCAAACGCCGCGGTTAGCTTTTCCTCCGGCACTTTCCAGGCGACCAGGGCCCCGTGCGCGAGCTTGGTGGAAAGCAGCGTCTGCCGCACCCGGCGGACGACGCCCGCTTCGACCATCGCGTGGATCCGCTCGATGACTGTTGCGAGCGGCACTCCGGATTTTTCCGCGATCACATGAAACGGCTGACGCTGGAATCCCGCGACCAGATCCTCGGAAATGGCCAGGATGGACGCGTTGACGGGATCGGAGTGCTCGACGGGAATGGTGGAATTCATGAGTGGGAAAGTGAGGTGAAATCGGGGAATTTGCCCCGCTGATTTTGCCGGATACCGCGCGGATCATGCGGAAATTTCGGCGGCGAGTTCCTTGAGGTAGGCCAAGGCGGCCTCGCGATCAAGGATTCGTCCTTCAAGTTGTTCGGTTTGGACCGCTTCGAGGATTTCCTTGAAACGCGGCCCCGGCTTGTGGCCGAGCTTGATCAAATCCCGCCCCGTTACCAGCGGCGGCGGGATCAGAGGTTCGGCTGCAAACTCCACCGCCTTTGCCTGCAGAAACTCGTAGTTGTCCGTGAATCCGTTCGATGAACCGCAATCGACGCGATGCAGTTCCATTTCCTCGGGAAACGTCGGCTCCGCCATGAAGCGCTTGAGCTTCGCGGTCCGCATTTGCTTCACATTCATGAACTGCATGTGGCGTGCAACCATCGGCACCACCGCCGCGATCACGTCGTTCGGGTAGCGCAGCCGGCGCAGGATCGCGTCGGCCATTTCCGCGCCCATCGCGTCGTGGCCGTTGAAGCGAATCCGGTCGTCGAAGGTCTGGCACGGCGGCTTCGCGATGTCGTGCAGCAGGACCGCCAGGCACAGTTCCAGCTCGGCGTCCGCTTCAAGCATTTCCAGCATGATGCAGGTGTGCGTGTAAACGTCGCCCTCCGGATGCCATTCCGGTGGTTGCTCGCAGCCGATGGTCTGCAAAAACTCCGGCACGATGTGCTCCATCAGCCCGGTTTCCACCAACAGCTCGACCCCCGCGCGGCGGCGTGGCGATATCAGAATTTTAGAAAACTCATCGCGGATCCGCTCCGGTGAAATTCGCTGGAGGAGGGGAGCGCACTCCCGGATCGCCGCCAAGGTCACCGGCTCGATTTTAAGCCCGAGGGTCGTCGAAAACCGCACCGCCCGCAGCAACCGCAGCGCATCCTCGGTGAACCGCGCCGCCGGATCGCCGATCGCCCGCAGCACGCC
>JBGSOI010000188.1:0-9295 GCA_041739215.1 Akkermansiaceae bacterium | reverse complement strand
GCCGCCTTGCCGTCCCAGCGTCCGCGCGACCAATCCGCGGCGATCACCGTGCCCGTCCGCGGCACGTTCGGCCCGGTGGCGCGATTGATGATTTCCCGCGATCCCTCCTCGTCCGGCAGGAAACGGAAATGCACCAGCACGGAAGGATCCACGGCAAGCTCGCCACAGATTTTTTCCCATTTCTCCGCACGAAGCACATCATCTTTGGCGATGCTTTCGGCGATCGAGCTCTTTAACGCCATCGGACTGAATCCGATCGGTCGCGAACCGCCTGAATCTGTCAGCGAGAACGCCTCGCCTTGCAAAATCCTCTTGGCCACCGCGTTGTCCCGGGTACCCGCCAACTCGACTTCCCCGCGGCTCACCTGGAGCCGTGAGGTTTTCCCGTTTCTGACCTCGACTTCGAAGCTGGTCCCGAAATCGGTGACCGTGCCATCCGGCAGCATCAGGACAAAGCCCTTGGCGCTGTCCGGAACATCCACCTGCACAAGGCCTTCGTGCACGGTCAACCGCATGTCGCTTTCCGGCAGGATGCGAGCGGGTCCCTTGATGGAGACACGGGCGCCGCTGAAAAAATCCAGCTCAAGTAGGCCCTCGCCAATGGCCACTTCGCGACCCGCGGCCAGCGAATACCCTTGCAGCAGGACGGAGTTTCCTCCCAGCCCGCTCACGCGGGAAAGGTAAGCCACCGGCGTATCGTCGGCCGCTTTCCGCGCGACGGGTCTGGAACTCTGCGCGGATCCGGCGGCGGATGGCGGAGAAACCGGCGTCGGACGGGATTGGAGCAGCCAGGCAATCGCCAAGGCAGCCGCCGCGGCCCAGCCGGAAATCGCAGGCAACCGGCGCTTCCACGAGGACGGGACATGGGGAGCCGCCGCGGGAAACAGCATCGCCTCGCCGCGCGATTTTTCCGCCCAACCTTCCAAGGCCCCTTCGATCGCGGCGCGGTCCCAGAAATTTTCGCGGGCGTGAGTGGATGTTGTCAGGAGTTGGTCGAGATCCTGACGCGTGCGGTCGTCCATCGTACCTTCAAAATAGGCATCCAGGAGCTTTTCGAGATGGGGGTCATTAGAGTTCATGGAACGTCTCCGGTTTCGAGCATCTTCCTTTCAATACACTCGCGAAGCAAGGCCCGCGCGCGGGAGAGCGCCACATAGACGGCCTCGGCGGTCCAGCCGATGATCCGGGCGATCTCCCCCGGCTTGTGATCTCCCAGATACCGGAGTTCCACCGAGCGCTTCATCGCCGGCGGCAGGGTTTGGATGCAACCCTCCAACAGATCGGCGCGGAGATCCCGCTCCGGCACTTCTTCGGAGACCGCCAGCGCCGCAATCGCCTCTTCTGATAGAAATAGCAGGCTTCCTTTTTCCCGGCGATGCGCCTCCAGAACTTTCAACCGCGCCACCGCGCAGGCCCAGCGGGGGAAATTGGTTCCCGGCTCGAAATCATCGGCCTTCCTAGAGATCGTCAGAAACGTCTCCTGTAGGACATCGTCGGCCAGGTGCCGGTCCCGGACGAGTGCACGAATGAAGCCCCGGATGACATTGATATGCACAAGGAAAAGGCCCTGCACTCCAAGCGGAGGGAAGGGGGGATTTCCCGGGATTGCCGTTTCCACAGTTACGATGATCCGCACATTGAAAACCTTAGCAATCTCCGTCCTGAAATCTTTCCCAAGGTGGCTCCAGCCGACGGCCGATCCGGCAGCGGGTATAATTATCGATCTTTTTCGCTAAGGTTACCCAGTCGAGACACATCGTCCTGTGCATGGAGTGTTCGTTCTCCAAAAAGGCAGCCGATCAATCCTGACTACCCCGCAAAATCAAATCCATCATGAAGCTCCCCTTGTTCCCACTGATTCTAATCGCCGCAGCCCATCACTGCCATGCCGCATTCACCTACCTCGATGCCATCTCTGGCCTTGGTGGAAACACCACCCTGGCAGACGGTTCCACTTTTACTCCTCCCTTGAACGGAACCACCGGCACCGATAACAATTGGGAACAGCGCACCACTTTCGGCTCCGGCGGCAACATTTTCGAAGCCGGAGGCGAACAGGCTGCCGAAAACGCTCCCGAAATCAGGACCCTCATCAGCGGGCTCACTCCCGGCGCCACCGTCGCAATTTATGTGAATTTCTGGGATCCAACCAGCAATGTGGAGGACTGGAACGTCCGCGCCGGACTGATTTCCAACCCGGGTGCCAACACCCTTTTCACCGCAGCCGATGCCACCGCCGAACACGGATCAACTGCCTCAGTGCTTGCCTCCACGTTGACCTACGGATCCGGGCCCACCATCACGGCGGAAGGCGGCCGCGCCCTGCTAGCAGGCTACCTCGGTGCTGCCACGGTGGATCCCAGCGGTCAGGTCGCGGTGTTCATCGATGATCGCAATGCCGTGACCTCTGTCAACCTGCGCACTTGGTATGACGGCGTCTCTTACGAGATCATTCCCGAGCCCGCCACGGCACTTCTCGGTGCTTTCGGTCTTCTCGGTCTGCTCCGCCGACGCCGCTAAGCGACCCGGTTTCCCCAAAGGCGGCGGAGCATCGGATCCGCCGCCTTTTTTTCGTTTCTGATCTCACCATTCTCCAATGACCTCAAAAGCTCTCCGGCTCATCTCCAGCATCGTCTGCTTCCTCACACCCGTGCTCGATGCCCAGATCACCTACGTCGATGCGACCACCTCTAACACCATCCGCGTGGACAGCAGCCCGTTCGCCCCGACGGCCTCGGGAAACATCTACAACGACTCGAACTGGTCGCTGCGCACCGGGCTGGCCAACGGGAGCAACATTTTCGAAGCCGGCGGAGGCGAGGCAGTGCCCATGCTCAAACAAACGATCACCGGCATGGCGGCCGGGTACTACGATGTTTATGCGTTCTTCTGGGTCGCGAATAACGTCAACTGGCAGATCAACGCCGGGTTGTCCGCAGCCACGACTAATTTTGGCTCGGTCGGAACCAACACGACCCCTGCGACGGTGACGTCACTTGCGAGCACGGCCACCTACAGTTCCGGAGCGGTTCCGAGTGTATTTGTCGAGGCGGATCGGACGATGATCCGTGCGAAACTGGGTCAGGCAAACGTGACGGAGGACGGCTTGATTGAGGTCTTCGTTACCTCGGGTGCCGTTGTGAACGCGAACCCCACGAATTCGCGCACGTGGTTCGACGGCATCGGCTTCGGCCTCTACGAACCGCCACCACCACCACCGGGAGACGGGGTGGAAATCGCCCCCGACGGAGCGTGGACCTGGTTCAATGACGAGCGATCCATCATCCACCAGGGCTCGCTCTTCTCCGGCTACGTCAGGGGCAACGGCACCTATGGCATCACCCGCCGCGATCTCGCCACCGGTCAGAATTTCCACATGACCATCAGCACGGGGTCTTCGCAGCAGCAGGACGACCACAACAACCCGTCAATCACCGTGCTGCCGGACGGCAAGCTGATGATTCTCTACTCGAAGCACATCGCCGGTTCGCAGTACTATCAACGGACGTCGCTGGTGCCCTTGCCGAGCGTCAACACCGACTGGGGTCCGGAAATCACCATCGCGATGCCGGCCGCGAACACCTACGCCAACACCTACCTTCTCAGCGGCGAGTCGAACGCGATTTACAACTTCTCCCGCTCCATCAATTTCAACCCCACCCTAACCATCTCCACCAACAACGGCGCGTCGTGGGGAACCTCCCGCCAGCTCGTCGGCACAGGCAGCGGCAGCACCCGGCCGTATCCGCGCTACACCTCGAACGGCGTGGACCGCATCGACCTCATTTACACCGATGGCCATCCGCGCGATGTGGCGAACTCGGTCTATCATATGTATTACAAAAGCGGCGGCCTTTACAAAACGGACGGCACGCTCATCGACTCGCTGGCCAACATCCCGCTCGACCACGATGCCGGCGAGAAGGGAAATGTGATCTATCAATACTCCGCCGCGGCCTGGGGGACGGGCGACGGTCCGGACAACTGGATCCCCGCCGGCCGCGGCTGGACCTGGGATGTCGCCTATGGTCAGGGCGACCACCCGGCCTGCGTTTTCCAGGTCCAGAAGGACGACGTCACCGGCAGCGGCTGGAACAACGACCGGATTTACTATTATTACGCTCGCTGGACCGGCACCGCCTGGCAGCGGAAATTCATCGCCCATGCAGGGCGGCCGCTCTACTCCGCCGAGGACGATTACGGCGGAGGCATGTGCCTCGATCCCGAGGACCCGCGCGTCATTTACATCTCCACCAACGCAGCGGATCCCTTCGCCCTGGGAGACATCACCAACGTCCCGCTGCGCGCTAACAACCGCTATGAAATCTACCGCGGCTTCACCGCGGACGGCGGGCTCACCTTCACTTGGACGCAAATCACCGTAAACTCCGCCGCCGACAACCTCCGGCCCATCGTCCCGATGAATCACGGACGCTCGGAGTTCCTCGTCTGGTTCCACGGCACCTACACCACTTACACCAACTTTTCCACTAAGGTCCTCGCCCGCTACGGAGCGCCGCAGACGACGTTCAACTCGTGGTCGCAAGGCCACTCGCTGCCCGCGACGACCCCACTCGATTCCGACGACGACGGCATCGACAACCTCGTCGAGTTCTCACTCGGTGGAGATCCCGAAAGCGCCGCCAGCCGTCCGCTGCCGGTCTGGCAGAACGGCGCGTTCTCCTTCCCCTGGCCGGAGAACCTTTCCGGTATCGAGTGGAATGTTCAGGAATCCGACGATCTATCCGATTGGCAAACCGTGGCTGTTCTCCGCGGCGGAAACCTCCCGACGACCGTCAATGCGGGTTTCCAATTTTCCACGACTTCCCCGAACCGCAACGCCACCGTGACCCCGACCGGCGCTTCGCCGCCCCGGCGCTTCCTGAAGCTCAAGATCACGACTACCGATTGATCGCCTTCGCCAGCGGTGAGGGCGAAAGCTCGTCGGCCGCCGCATTGCGCAGCGCGGTAACCGTCGCCATCGGATCGTGCCGGTTGAGCGGGACTGCGGCGTATCCCGAGCCGATGTCCACCCCGTCGCCTTCCCGGATTTCGAAATGAAGGTGCGCCGGATAGTAGCCGTTAGCCGTGCCGACGAGTCCGACTTTTCCTCCGCGCGGAACAAGCGAGCCTAACGAAACATCGATCCGGTGCAGATGCGCATACATCGAGTGCAGCGGCCGACCGTCCGGTGCCTTGTGGGCGATGACGACCAGTTTCCCCCACCCCGGTGACGGTTCGCCGGCGCAAATCACCAGCCCGTCCGCCGTGGAAAATACCGGATCTCCCAGATCCGTGTTCATCCCGCCGATGCCGTTCAAATCGTCGCCAGTGTGATGGCCTCCGCGCTTTTCGTTCATTTCCCAGAATTTCTGCGCGTTGTAAACCAGCCCGCCACGCTCCGTGCCCATCGGAGGATCGAATCGTGTCGCCAGCGGAATTCGCGCCGTTTCGAAAGCGGATAGAAAATGGAACCGATGATCCACCTCACCCTGTCCGGGCATTTCCAACGGCGTGTCCGCGTCAATTTCCCGCGGCTGGAGGGGGATCATGAAACCCGCGACGCCCGCCAGCACGGCGATTCCCAGCAGGATCAGCAGGTTCCACGAACGCCTATGCACGCCGCGAATACTCCGAATGCGCCGTGAAACATTCAAGAGCCCCGTTTCCGCCTTTCGATCTTTGACAATCCGCGGCCACGACGGCAGTTTCGCGCCGCGAACCTCAATCATCAATCATATGGCCTACGATCTCATTGTCATCGGTGGCGGCCCTGCCGGCTACGTCGCCGCCATCCGCGCCGCCCAACTTGGAAAAAAAGTCGCCTGCGTCGAGTCCGACCGCGCTGGCGGCACCTGCCTCAACTGGGGCTGCCTTCCGACCAAGGCCTTGCTGAAAAACGCCGAACTCTATCACACGCTGGCCCACCGCGCCGCCGAGTTCGGCTTCAAGATCGAGGGCTTCAGTTATGATTGGAACACCGTCATCAATCGTTCCAGAAAAGTTTCCGACCGCCTTGCCGGTGGCATCGAATTCCTCTTCAAGAAGAACAAGATCGATTACGTCCGCGGCCTTGGCTCCATTGAAGGTTCCGGCAAGGTCGGCGTCATCGGCACCGACGGCAGCCGCCAGCTCCTTGAGACCAAGGACATTCTCGTCGCCACCGGTTGCAAATCCCGTGGCCTGCCGAACCTCCCTTTCAACGGCACCACCGTCATCGGCTCCAAGGAAGCCATGATCCTCACCCAGCAGCCTGCGGAAATGATCATCATCGGCGCAGGTGCCATCGGCGTCGAGTTCGCCTACATTTACAACGCCTTCGGCACCAAGGTGACCCTCGTCGAAATGGCCCCGCGCATCCTCCCCGTCGAGGACGATGAAGTGGGCGACGCCTTGGAGAAATCCCTCATCAAGCAAGGCATCCGGGTCCTCACCAATACCAAGATCACCAACGCGGTGGACAACGGCACGTCCGTTTCCCTCACCGTCGAGGGGCCCAAGGAAAACGGAACTATCAGCGCGCCGGTCTGCCTTGTCGCCATCGGCATCCAGCCCGTCCTTCCCGGCGGTCAGCAGATGGAACTCGACCGCGGCTACATCAAGGTTGGCGACCGCTACGAGACCTCACTCCCCGGCGTCTATGCCGCCGGTGACATCACCGGCCCGCCGTGGCTCGCCCACGTTGCTTCTTTCGAAGCCGTACAAGCGATCGAAGGCCTCTACGTCGAAGGCCACAAGCCGCGCAAGGTCGGCAATTTCCCCGGCTGCACCTACTGCCACCCGCAGGTCGCTTCCGTCGGCAAGACCGAACGCGCGCTCAAGGCGGAAGGCATCGAGTATGTCGTCGGAAAAATCCCGTTCGTCGCCATCGGCAAAGCCATCGCCTCCGGCGAGCCCGATGGATTTGCGAAGCTCCTCTACGGCAAGAAGCATGGCGAGCTGCTAGGCGCGCACATCATCGGAGAGAACGCCACCGAGCTCATCGCCGAAATGGGCCTCGCCCTCGACCAGGAACTCACCAGCGCTGAAATCCACGCCACCATCCACGCCCATCCGACGATGTCCGAAGTCATCCACGAAGCGACCCTCGCCGCCGAAGGCCACGCGATCCACTTCTGATAGTCGCGTCTTCACGGACCGCAAAATTCATTTCGCCCGTGTCCGTCCCGCGCCAGCGTGGACGGACACTCTTCGGCGGAGCACCCAGGGAAGCGGCTTAGCGCTCGCTTCCCTTTTTCTTTGCCATCAAGAACAAATCCAATGACTCAAAACACCAGGAGATCTCTGGTCGTAATCCAAACACTGATCGCCATCCTTACAGTGCTGATGTTCGTATTGGGGCTGTTTGGCATCAAAGCGATGGAGAAAATAGAGGAACAGCGGCAAAAACCCTTCGATGTGAGTTTTGAGGAAAAAATGCGGCCTCTCATAGGAAAGCCATACACCGAGGAGAGGCATTACGAACTGTTGGAACTCACGCGGTTTCATGATGATGCAAACACCTCTTCTATCAAATCACTTGCCGCCGCGTCAGAAGTGATGCGCAACCTTGGAGGAATCCTCGCTCTCGGTGCCCTGGCCAGCATTTTTCTGCTCTTGAAGAAACCTCTTCACTCAGCCGCCTCCAAATAGCTCCCCGCCGCACGACGGCGGCCAGGATCGAGAATCCGCTTGAAATCGATCCTCGTCAGCCGGATGGATGAATGTGTATCTATCATTTCCGGGCAGAGGTCACTTCAAACGCCTCCCACCCGTTCTGATGGAAGTTCAAAACCCGAACCCGCTCCGACGATGAACCTCAAAGCCTCGCTCGTTTCATTCATCACCACGCTGGCCTTGGCTCCCGCCGCATTCGCCTCATTCCATCTCATGCAAGTGGAGCAGGTCATCGGCGGCGTGGATGGCAACCCCTTGGCGCAGGCAATCCAACTGCGGATGCGCGCGCCTGGCCAGGATTTGGTGAGCCAAACGCGGGTACGGGTGTGGAATGCCACCGGCGGCCAGCCGGTGATGGTTCTGAACATCACCGGGAACGTGACCCGGTTCGCCACCGGCTCGCGCATCCTGCTGGCGACGCCGGCCTTTACCACCGCCGTCCGGGCCTTCGCGCCGACGTTCACGCCGGATTTCACCATGGATTAACCCATTCCCTCGAGCTACCTCGCGGCCGGCCGGATGACCTTCGAGACCGACGCGGGCGGGATCCTCTGGTCGTTCGCCTGGGGTGGTGTTTTCTACTCCGGCAGCAACCTCGGAGGAATCGACAACGATGCCAACGGGATTTACGGCCCGCCGTTCCCCGGAAGTCTGCCAACGTTCAGCCGGCAAGGCGTGATTTTCAAAGGCCCCGCCACCGCGTTCAGCACGAATAACGCCGCCGACTATGTCCTGAGTTCCGACCCGGCCATGGTGATCACCAACAACGGCCGGACCTTTTTCATCGGACCACGGCCGGAGATCGCCGTTATCGCCCCTGACGGCAGCAATCTGCTGGACGGTGTCTCCACGAGAAACTTCGGCTCGGCCAAGGTGGGAACGAGCGGCAATTCCAAAACATTCACCATCCGGAGCGTCGGCACCTTGCGGCTCACCGGTCTGAAGATCCTCAAGGGCGGAGCCAATCCGGGCAACTTCAGCGTGACCCAATTGTCTGAGACCTCCCTGTTGCCGGGTGAAAACGTCAAATTCAAGGTTACCTTCCAGCCCAAGGCCACCGGTACCCGCAAAGCAGTCATCCGCATCAAAAGCAGCGACTCGGACGAAAACCCGTTCAACATCAAAGTCCAAGGCACCGGCAAGAGTCCGTGAGCGGACCGCGAAATTCATTTCGCGAGAAATCTTCATGCCATCCCGCCGGGATGAAGAGTTGAGGAACCACGAATCTAGCGAATCCGGCGAATCTTGAAGACAGAAGAGATCGTCTCCATCTCCCGGCGATGGTTAGAAATGCCGGGGGCGGATCCTGCCCACGGTGTTAAAGGCCGGAGCCTCTATCGTGGCCCTCTATCATGCGAACAGGCACACTTGGGGTAAACATGAACTTTTAACGGGTCGATTCCGGTGCTGGGCCGGCCTGGCCATCGGGATCCGGTAAAAACGAACCGGCGATGACCGAAAGCAACAGCGTCAGCGCCCCGACGAGCACCGAACGCAGGACCGTACGCCCGAGGCTGAATCGTCCGAGCCGGGCCATGAGCAGCGCGGTTAGCGCGAGCGAGAGGATCACGGCGACCGCCGTCGCGACGCCACGGTTTTCCGGCGGCGCGAGGACGACCACAGCAATCGGCAGCACCGC
>JBGSOI010000152.1:0-6995 GCA_041739215.1 Akkermansiaceae bacterium | reverse complement strand
CCGCGCCGCCGCCGCCGGGTTCCCCCTGCCCGGGGACGCGGATGCGTTTGCCATCGGTGACACCGGCCGGGATGCGGACTTGGAAGGATTGGGTCTCGACCTTGCCGGTGCGGGCGTTGGTGGTCTGGAGGGAAATCGGGCGGACGGCACCGTGCATGGCCTCCTCAAGCGAGACGAGGATGTCGCCCTCGATGTCGCTGCCCCGGCGTTCGCGCGAGCCGGACGCGGCGCTATCAGGAAATCCGTAGCGGCTGGCTCCGCTGAAGTATTGCTCGAAAAAGTCGCTGAAGCCGGTGCCGCCGAAGTTGAACTCCCGCCCCGCGCCGGGTGGTCTTCCCGCCGGTCGCCCGCCATGGGGATCCTGCCAGTGCTGGCCGAGTTCGTCGTATTTCTTGCGCTTCTCCGGATCGCCCAGGACCTCGTTGGCCTCGTTGATTTCCTTGAACTTCGCCTCGGCGGTTTTCTTGTCCTTGGCGACGTCCGGGTGATGCTTGCGCGCGAGCTTGCGGAAAGCCTTTTTGATGTCGGCGCTGCTGGCGTCGCGCGGCACTCCGAGGGTCTCGTAGTAGTCTTTGAATTCGGCGGACATGATGAAAGAATGAACTGGCTAATCCGCGGTTGGAGGACTCGTGCGGAGTGAATTGCGTGTGATGATTTTCCAGCGAATCGCGAAATACGCGAGCAGTAAAACCGTGGCAGCGACCGATGTGACGGCCCAGCGGGGAACCGGGATGTTGGCCTTGAACCGGAGGGTGACCGGGTTCTGGATCGCCGAGGCCAGCGGGAAGTCCCAAACTAGGGTGCGGCCGGCGTTTTCAACGCGGGTCGCGTTGGACTCCGTGGCCGCTTCCGGCAGATGGATGATGTAAGTTAGATTGCGGTCCTTGAACCGGGAGACCGGCAGGAAAATGGCTCCCGGCAAGGCCTTGCCCGGCGCGATGATCCGCGAGAAATCGACGGTCCGGCCCTGCACGTCCACGTTGAATTCGCCTGCCAGATAGTTGGCGGAGGAGGGGAGATCTTCCTGCGACGCGCCAGTGGAAATCCGCTTGAGATCCCTGGCGGATTCGAACGTGCCCTGCACGCGGATCTTCAAACGGTCCTGATCGGTGGAGACCTCGAAACTGGAATTGGAAATCGCCGGAGTGCTCTTCAAAAAATCGCCGATCAACCGGCGGACCCCCTCTTCACCGCCCTGGAATCTCGCGGCGGCGGCAGGCAGGGAATAGCTGACATCCGCCCGGCCGCTGCCGTTGGCGTTGAGCCAGATTTCCTCGCGGCCGTCGATGCACGAGACTAGCATGACCGCCGCGATGACAGTTAGAATGCGGTGGATGTGGCGCGTCAGTTCCATCTCACATCTGTTGCTCCGCGCTGCGCATGAGGATGTCGCCGACCTCGACGTGCGCCGGTGCCTCGAGGATGGTTAGAATGGCCCATGCCACGTCGCTGGCCTCCAGCATTTTCATCGCGGCGCGCGTTTGGTTCAGTGATTCCTCGCGGCCGCGGAAATACTGGTCGAGCAACGGGGTATCGACGAAGCCGGGGGAAACGCAAGCGACCTGGATCGCCGACCTCACCGACTTGAGCTCGGCGCGCAGCGCGTCGGTGATGGCCCTGACGGCGAACTTCGTCGGCGCGTAGAAGCCACCGGTCGGCGGCACGCGGTGGCCGCTCATCGACGAGACGTTGACGATGCGTCCGCCGCTGGCGGGGAAGTGTTTGAGCGAGAGCTGGCAGCAAAGTGATAGAGCCATCACGTTGACCCGCCACATTTCCTCCCAGTCGGCGGCATTGCCATCGATGATCCGCGAGAGGTAGGCGACGCCGGCGCAGTTCACGAGCCCGTCAATTTTCCCCAAGCCCTGGAAGATCGAGGAAATCTGCTCGCGCTGGGTCAGATCGGCGAGGATCGGCGAGACGTTTTCCGAGAGTGCGGACGGCCTGCGGGTCACACCGAGGACGTTCGCTCCGCGATCGACCAGCAGAACACAGAGCGCCTGGCCGATGCCGCTGGACGCGCCGGTGACGAGCAGGGTTTTGCCTTCGAGCGAGGTCATGCCGATACCGTGTCACGGCTGGCGGGCGAGGGCAACGCTTTGAACAACCCCGGCAGGTCCGGCAGATCCGAAGCGGAGTGGGCGCGCTGCGAGCAGACGATTTTTCCGTCGCGGAAAAGGAACGCGCCCGGCATCTGGAGCCCGTCGCCCGCGAGGTGACCGACACCGCAGCCTTTGAAAACGGAAACCGCGCCACGCCACCAGACATGGGGTCCGAAGAGTTCGAGAAACCCGCCCTTGCCCAGACCGAACGCCCGATAGAGCTCGCACCTTGGATCGGCGATGCGGAGCACGCCGCTGCGCTCTCCCAGATACTGCATTTCCTTGCCGCCTTGCAGCATGTGGACGATGACGAGATCCGCGCCGTGGGCATTCGCTTCCTGCTGGATGCCCTCGAGGCCACGCAGCGTCTGGCGGGTGAAGGTGCAGCCGAAATGGCGCAGGAACACCATCGCCAGCAGTTTGGATTCGGAGGCTGCTGCGAGGGTTTGGCCGTTGGAAAGGGAGTAAGTCGCGGCCGCTTCCGCGATGCCCAACGGTACCGAGCGGCTGGGCGGCACGCCGGCATGGGCGCGGACGCACGCCCACAGGATCGCCGCGAACGGACCCCACCAGATGAGATCATCCGCCACCATCATCCAGATCGATCCCAGCGGGATTTCCCGTTTCACCAGCGCCGCCCCGAAGCCGATGATCCCCAGGCTGAACTTCGTGAATCCCAACAGGACGATCATCCAGTGCTGGATCGGATTCTTGGCGGCGATCAGAAATCCGATGCCCAGCAACCCGATCACCAGTCCGACGCCCTGCCACATCAGCGGGTGATTCGGGTGCTCGACGCCGATCCAGTCGAACCAAAGGCCCGGCCAGCAGATCGCCCAGACCGCGAATAACAGATGATAGATTCCCGCCGCCACCAGCACTTTCCGCATCCAGCAGGGAGTCGTGCAGCGGGCGTTGTCACAAGCGAAAGACATGGCGGAGCCTAAATGGAAATTTCCACCGCGCAACGGCTGGATTCAACGGTCAGCATCGACTCCCGGACTTGGGCGCTTTCCGGATGGAGGCGTCGGGTGAAAACAAAAAGGAGTCCGCTCGTGAAAGCGGACCCCTGCTGATTGAATTGAGTCTCCGAATGGTTCTTATCGGCCCATTTTCCGCTTCACGCAGCCCATGACGCCCAAGGCGGACCCGAGGAGCAGCAAGGTTGTGCCGCCATCTGGCACCGTACCCACGTTCACGTTGATCGCCGAGCGCCCGGCCTCAGCACCAGTCGGACCGTTCACCACGAGGGCGAAGCTGTATTGACCGCTGGCCGAGGGATCGAAATCGATTCCTTGGGTGTCACCGATAAAGCCCATTCCAAGGTTCCAGGAGTCCTGGAAATTTCCTGTCGGCGTAGCAGGAAACGAAGATGCGTCATTTCCGACGGCCGGGTTGGTGTCGTAGAAGAGTTGGGTGGTGTAGCCGGAGACGCTACCGGTGGTTGCCACATAGAAGCTGAAGTTCCAGAGGCCATATGCTGGCAACGAAGGATAAGATCCGGCGTCGGCCTGGAAAGTACCTGCGCCATCGTTGGTCACCGGAGGGCTGCTGAAGCGCGGAGTGGCCGTGAGACCCAGGGTGATCGTGCCGTTGGGGGTGGCAATCGTTGTGATTGCCACTGCATTGTTCGGTATTCCGCTGCCGCCAAAGTTGGCTGCAGGCAATGATCCGAAGGTATCAAAGGCAGGAATGATTGCGGCAGCTTGTGCTGTGTTCAGACCAATTGCGGTGATCGCCAGAGCGAAGAGGATTGAGGTGGGCTTCATGGTGTATGTTAGGTTTGCAGTCTCCCAAATCAGTGGATGATGAGTTTGACTTTCCGGACGAAAGCACATCACATGCCGGGAACGAAAATCATCCCCGAATGGTTTTCCTTCTTATTGAAGTTGAACAGGTTGTGGGAATGGTAAATATCTGTTTAGAACATCATTTCCAGCAGTCTGCCAAATTCTGTAAGAATATCTGACAAGTGTTAGAGGGTTCGTGTAAAGTCAATAATTGCACATTGCATGAAACCGTTAGTTGCATAATGCATGAAGGTGGCTAACAGAAACGGTGGGGGTATTGAAACAATGCGTTAGCCACGCATCCCGGAAATGAATTTCACGAAGAAATCTGCACCTGCCTCCAGCGCGGCAATCCCGATGAACTCGTCCACCGTGTGCGCCTGGTCGATCGAGCCGGGGCCGATGCAGATGCTCGGGATCCCGCCGTTTGATAGATGCGCCGCATCGGAGAACCACGGCGCGCCTGCCAGGCCGGTCGCGGCGTCCGTGGCTAACAACGCCTGGATCATCGGGTGATCCGCCGCCGTCTCCATCGGCGGGTTCTCGTGCGGGTTGACGAGCTGGACCGGCAGCTCGTGAAACTCGATGGTCTCCGTTAGCAACTTGAGCGCCCCGCCCGCCGCCGCGAGGGCAGGCGTGATGCGGATGTCGATTTGCGCCTCGGCCAGATCGGGCACGATGTTAGGGCGGGCTCCGCCGCGGATCATGCCGACGTTCATCGTCGAGCGGCCTAACACCGGATGGGTGAAGGTGGCGAGCTGGCCGCCGAGGTGGTGGTCGAGTTGGTCGAGCGCGCGGGTGAGCTTGAGGATCGCGTTCTCGCCGCGCTCCGGCTGCGAGCTGTGCGCCGCTTTCCCGGTCGCCCGGAGCGTGGCCCACAGCGAGCCTTTGGTGACGTGGACGACCTGCATCGACGTCGGCTCGCCGACCAATGCGAAGCAGTAATGCCCGCCGTGGTTTTTCACGAAATCCTTCGATCCCCACTGGCCGGATTCCTCACCCATGAAGGCGACGAAATCCACCGCCACCGGCAGATCCTCCAGCGCATCCCGGTGTTCGTGCAGCGCCCACAACATCGCGGCCATCGGGCCCTTGGTGTCGGACGCGCCGCGGCCCCAGATCCTGCCGTCCCGGATCTCGCCGCCGAAGGGTTTGACGATCATCCCGCCGACGCCGACCGTGTCGAGGTGCGGTCCCAGCAGGATCCGCGGCCGGCCATCGAGCGGTGCGAAGCGGGCGATCAGGTTCGGGCGGCCGGGTTTGATCTCCTCCAGCACCACCTCCGCGCCGATCGACTCCAGCCAGCCGGATAGAAAAACGGCGATCGTTTCTTCGCCGATTTGTTCGGTGCCGGGCGCGTTGTCCGGGTTCACCGACGGAATGCGGATCAGTTGTTGGAGAAGGGAAACCACGTCTTGGCTCATGACTGGAGGTTGGGGGAAGAAGTGCCGGGTGCCAAGTGATGAGTGATCAGGGAAGAGAAAGAGGGGTGTATTTGGGTACCTGATCCCGGAGGGATATCAGAAATTAGCCCCGGGTCGAGGAGCGTCAGCGCCGACCACCCGGGGTCAATTAATTCTCTGGAAATTGCACCCCGGAGGGCGTGCCGGAATGGTCGGAAGCATCACGGCGGCCCACCCCTTCCACGACCCGCTACCGGGGTCGGATTCCTCTGCATCCAAGGAACCCCGGGCCTTCGCCGCTACCGCGCCTCCACCCGGGGCCATTCTCCAGGATCCCTGCCGGGATCAAGAGAGGCAACCCGGCTCCCTGCCAAAACAAGGCGGCAGATAAAAGCTTGGCAAAGCCCCCAAAGGGCGATGCCGGGATGGTTCATTATTCCCTTCCCGTCCCCCGGATTCCTGTTAGCGTCCGCATTCAGAACCCAGCCTCCCCCGCGCCGGAGTCACATACCCTCTCCAGATCAAAAATCAAAAAGCGCCAATCATCAATCCCTCCACCTCTTTTCCTCCACCTGTGCCCCACACATCCTCCCAGACTTTCCTCCGCGAGCTCGACAAGAAGCTCTGGACCGCCGCCGATAGGTGCAGCCTCAATTAGTGACCTCTCAGGAATTGAGCACACCGGAACAACAAGCCCGCGAGACAATCGACGCCCTTCTGGGTGCCGCGGGCTGGGCGATCCAAAACATCGCCTCGCTCAACCTGCACGCCGCCCGCGGAGTCGCCGTCCGGGAAATGCAATCCCACGGCGGTCCCGCCGACTACATCCTCTTCGTCGACGGCAAGGCCCTCGGCATCGTCGAAGCCAAGAAGGAAGGCACCACCCTCTCCGCCGTGGCCGAGCAATCCGCCCGCTACACCTATGCCCACCAATGGATTCCCCAGCGCTGGGCCGATCCGCTGCCCTTCACCTACGAGTCCACCGGCATCGAGACCAACTTCCGCGACCAGCGCGATCCCGACTCCCGCTCGCGCCCGGTCTTCGCCTTCCACACTCCCGAGCACCTGCTCGAACTCGTCCAGCAGGGCATAGCATGCCCGGCAGTTCCCACACTCCGCGCCCGCCTTAGAGTACTACCCACGGCCCATCCGCTTGCTGGGCCCGCAGGGCAACCGGATCAAACGTCACGTTTGCGCGAGTGCCAGATCGATGCCGTCACCAGCCTTGAGAAATCCCTGGCCGCCAACCGCCCACGCGCCCTCATCCAGATGGCCACCGGCTCCGGCAAGACCTTCACCGCCGTCACCCAGGCCTACCGCCTCATCAAGCACGCCGGTGCCAAGCGCATCCTCTTCCTCGTCGATCGCGGCAACCTCGGCCGCCAAACCGTCAACGAATTCCAGCAATTCACCACTCCTGACGACGGCCGCAAGTTCACCGACCTCTACAACGTCCAGATGCTCGGCCCAGGCGGCATCGATCCCGTCTGCAAGGTCACCGTCTCCACCATCCAGCGCCTCTACTCCCAGCTCTCCGGAAACGCCACATTCGACGACGAGGCCGACGAGCACTCCGGCTACGAGGCCGCGGGAGTCACGGCGGGCAAGGATCCGCTCGAAGTCCGCTACAATCCCAAGATCCCCATCGAGTCCTTCGACTTCGTCATCGTCGACGAATGCCACCGCTCCATCTACAACCT
>JBGSOI010000147.1:0-31708 GCA_041739215.1 Akkermansiaceae bacterium | reverse complement strand
TGATCTGCGCGGTTTGCGTGGTCCCCATCGTGTTCGCCTCGATGACCAGCAGCATCACGCTTGCGATCGCCCTCATCGCGCTGGCTACTGCGGCCCACCAAGGCTGGAGCGCAAATCTCTTCACTACAGTTTCGGACCAGTTCCCCCGCCGCGCGGTGGGCAGCGTGGTCGGCATCGGGGGCCTCATGGGCGGACTCGGCGGCGCGCTGCTCGCCGCGAAAGTGGGGTTCATCATCAACACCGGCGGCTACGTGCCACTATTCGCCATCGCAGCATCCGCTTATCTGCTCGCTCTGCTCGTGATGCAGACACTGTCCCCCCGACTTGAGACCGTGAAGCTTCCTGATTGACCGAATCGTCTTTTTCCGAATCCAGCATGGGAACCCGACGTTGCCGATGGTTGCTTGAAGTGATTCCAAAATGTCGCCCCTGAACTTGTATCAAGCGCAAGATGCCGGCTCGAAGTCGTCCGAACACTGTGACATTCTCAAGTCATCGCCTGTCGCACCACGACGACCACGCTGCTCAAAAACTGCCTTCCTCCCTTCACCAAGTTCGGCAAACCTGCTTCAACTCGGAAAAAAGGCGAGACTGCGTTCATGCGCAAATTCCTTACCCTCCGAGAACAGCCCCAAGTCGAGACGTTGTCCGTCCCTCACGCCCCCCCTCCACCGGATTCGTGATCCGAACCGAGTTCGATCCTGACGAACCTCCGAAGAGAAAATGTCCGATCTCCACGGGCGGACCGAATCCCTCGGCCAGCGGTTCCCCGAGGGAGCCTGTGCGGACACATGCCCGCCCAAACGCCCCGCCGAGCAAGGTGACTATTCAAGCCGCGAAAAGTCGCCCAAGTCTGTCTTTTCAACAGGGGACAAAAGCGGTCTGCTAACCGGAAAGTTTTCTTGCCAATCAATGCGGCACCGTTAATTTCATCCCGCTTGCTCGTGGAACATTGAAACTTCTTCGTAACTGGTTCCTCGCAACGCTACCGCACTGCCGTTTGACCCTCCCCAAAAATCTGAACCATGACGTTGAAGAAGCTGTTTGGAGTCGCTCTTTTGTATTGGATATTTCCTGTCGCCTCAATGGCGAACCCATGGCAAACTGCCGGAGGCTTGGCAATTGCAGCCCAAAAAACGGTGATCGGGACGGACGGTAACATTTATGTCGCCGGCGTGAAAACCGAATTCATTTTCAGCCCCTCTTTCCAAATCCTCTACAGTACGACCGTCGCGAGATCAACCGATCAGGCGGCCACCTTTCAGACTGTAGCGACAGGACTCGCGCCTGGAATGACGGCGATCGGCGCATTCAAAGAAGTGGAGGGAGAACTTTGGATCGGAGGCCAGAACGTGTTTCTCCGCTCCATCAATGGAGGCACCACATGGACGTCATCCGCGGGACCCTCAACCGCACCCATGGACATGACCCGTGAGGGGACCGAGTTCTTTGCCGTTGCCGCCAACAATTCAACGTTCATTTCCACGGATTCAGGTGCGAGTTGGCAACCCTCCGAAGGCGATCGAGGCAGCTATCCGGACTACGAAACCATCGGAGGACGGAGGTTCTACCGAGCGACCAACGGGATCGAAATTTCCGACACAAATGGGGTCAATCGCACCCCAGTAATTACCACCGGTGGGATTCCGGGCGACATTGTTAGTTTCGGTTCCCAGGTTTTCGCGAATCGTATGGAAGCACCGGAACTCTATCGTTCCAGTGACAACGGCAGTACGTGGGAAACACTTCCCACCCTTCCAGGCTTCCCAAATCATCGGATCCGGGAATTGTTCGTATATGATGGGCGTCTCTTCGCCACCACCAGCAGCGTATTTTTCGGGGGAGCGCCGGAAATTCTTTACTCCGACGATGGGAGCTCCTGGGCAGCCATTCGGATGGGCAACGCACCGGCCACATTCCTGCAAACTGGCGCGATCGGCCAGTATCTCATCGCCTCTGATGGCGCGACTGTGAAGCGGGTTCGTGCGGGCGGCAGCACCGGCGCTCCGGAAATCATAGTCGCTCCTGCAGGTTCGACGGAAGGGATCGGAAGCCAGTATGAACTCTCAGTCTTCGCCATCGGCGGCAAGCCCCTCTCCTACCAGTGGTATTTGGGGGAAAGCGCCGACATTAGCCAGCCCATTACCGGAGCTACTTCCAGCGTATACAAGACTCCGCCATTGGAACAAACAGCAAACTATTGGGTGAGGGTTACGAACACCACCACTTCCACGGACAGCGTTGCCGTCACGGTTGAGGCCATTGAAATCTGGACGGAAATCACCGGCTCGGTTTCCCCGGGTGCAATTGCCTGTTTCGGACCTTTCGAAACTCCGCAGGGCCTGAAATTGTTGGACCGGCAGCAGGACAAGGTTTTCACCTCCACCGATAACGGGTTGACTTGGGATGCCGGGACCCCATGGCCGGCGGGCACTGGCTCTATCATGTTTAACAGCGCCGCCACCGTGGTTTGCTATTCCGACGGTATGTTCCTTGCGGCACGACACAACAATATCGCCGACGCCGACCCGGAATTCGCCTCCTCGCCAGATGGGATTGCCTGGACGCCGCTGGGCGAGTTCCCATTAGGCTTCAATGCCCCGATCCAGATTCTGAAAAATGGCTCATCGATTTTTGTATCCGATCGACTGCATGGCTTTTACCGCTCGACCGACGGCGGGATGACGTTCACCCAATCCACTTCCGGGCTGCCGCTGGAACAAGGTTACGATTTGGTCCAGACAAACACTGGCCGCCTGGTGATGGCGGTCTACAATCGATCCATTGCCATTTCGGACGACGGCGGGCTTACGTGGGTGCCGAAAAAATTCGTTGCGGGAACGAACAACAATTTCACCAACGTTTCCGACATCCTTTATCATGATGGGGTTCTTTATGCTTCGTCGGACAAGGCGCTCAGTTCATCCGTTGGCCAAGGCCTGTGGAAAAGCACGGACAATGGAGACACCTGGACGAAATTCGCCTCGCCCACCTCCGAATTGGAGTCAGTCGTTTTCGCGGGAGACAAACTTGTCGTCTCCACCACGGCCACCCCTCCTGCTTTCTTTGCTTCTGAGGATGCTGGAGTGAACTTCGGCCCGCTCACCAGCATCGGACTGGAGGGTATCAATCCGGGTAAAATGATCCAAGCGGGTGACTTCATTTTCCTATCCGCGGTCAATGGAACCCGACTTTTCCGCGTGCAGGTGAAGGAAAGCGGTGGCGAGCAGGTGACAATCGTCACAGAGCCTCTGGACGAAACGGTCGGCCCAGACGGCACCGCGACGCTTACGGTGGAGGTAGAAGGTGAAGGCCCGGTGATCTACCAGTGGTTCAACGGGCAGAATGGAATCGGCTTTGCGGTCGGGACAAACAGCCCAAGCTACACGACAGATCCCGCGATCGATTACACCACGACGTATTTCGTGCGCGTCACCAATGGTTTCGGCGAGCCGGTGATCAGCCGAACCGCCACCGTGACCGCCCTGCCTGGTCCGGCGATCACATACGACTTCCGCGACAAGGCGTTCTTCGAAGGCACCACGCCAATGTTCGGTCCCGGCTTCTCCATCCTAACACCAGCCGGCACAACCTATCAATGGTATATGGGCGAATCCGGCGACATCTCCCAGCCAATTGACGGAGCGACGGGTGCCAAAATTGGACCGCCCGCTGTGGCCGACGGCGACCGGGTTTGGCTGCGGGCGACGGCAAATGGCAGGATAGCCGATTCCGCGGCGGGTAGTTTCAGCTCCATTCCCTGGACTTCCGGCAGCATCGACCTGATCAGCAGGGACCCTGACGGCCGGACCTGGGATGAGGCGTCGAACTCCTCGCTAGCGGAGAACGGCAGCCACGCCTTCTTCGCAGGGCCGGATACCGGCGAGGAGTCTGCCCGCTTCGCTCTTCCCTACACCGTCCCTCAAACCGTGCTCGATGAGCTAGGCCAGCCAGTGGACTACCCGACTGAGACAGACATCAGCGACACTGGACGATTCCTGTTATTTGGATCCGAAATTGTCCATGATGCGGTGAACAATGTATCAACGCCTGCCTTCAATCGTCCGGCGGGACCAAATTTCTTCCCGATGGCCCACCAGATCAGCCGCAGCGGGCGCTACCTTCTTTTTTCGAGTGCGGAAAACAACATCATCCCGAATGACACGAACGACCAAGTAGACCTCTTCATCCACGATCGCCAGACCGGCACCATCCGAGGCATTACCCGGTTTGACAATGGTGCTGGAAATCAATCTGTAGGTGCCAATACCAGCTTTCGGATGGATGGGCTGGAGAAAACCGTGTTTTTCAACCACTTCGCCACCGATCCGCTCATTGCCGGAGAAAATTCGGTCCTCTATACCTACGACATCGCCACCGATACGCTCAACGTGCCCACCCCGCTGCAGGGCAAAGGCCCCTACGCAACTTTCCGAGACGCAAGTGGGAACGGTCGGTTCATTCTGTTCTCCTGGAATCCGCAAACCGCCCTCCGCCCCACCGAGACGATGGATTTGGGCGCACCGCGTCATTATTTCTACGTCCTGGACCGCGAGACGGATGAACTCAGCTTCGCGGAAATCCCATTCGGTGCGGAATACTGTCAGGAGGCCACCGTGAGTGATGATGGCCGCACGATTTCCTTCATCCATCAGGTTGGGACCTCGATCATCACTCCGTATGTGGCACATCGTCAGCCCAATACCGACCTGTGGGCGACCAAGCCTCTCTTGGACTTGGGGGAAACCGGCTCCAACGCATTCGGTCTCCAGATGAACGATGATGGGCGGACCTTCCTTTTCGCTTCGACTCGATGGTCCTTACTCACTCCTCAATATAGTCAGGGGTCCCCCTCAGAATTCAATGTGCCCAATGTAATGATTATCCGCGGATTCAGTGCTGGCACTCAAAACGCCCCTTCCTTCGCCGGTTGGGCCGCCACAAACCTGTCCACGGTGCCCCCGGCCCTGCGAGAACCAAATGCGGATGTGAACGGCGATGGAATCTCAAATTGGCTGGAATTCCTATCAGGCCGAGACGGCATCGCCCAAGGAGGAGCCCTGCTTTCCACCGGCAAAAGCGGAACATTGGCCACCATCATCTTCCGCCAACGTGTTGACGGACCCGCTCGACTCGTTCCGGAATTCAGCACGGATCTCGGCGCAAGCAACCCGTGGACCGACATTCGACATTTGGAGCTCGACCGCGTCGAGGTGGAACCTGGAGTTCTTGAAATTACCGTGCGCGCGCCACTCGGTTTAGAAAACGCACCTGCACAATTCTACCGACTTTCCGCGCCTCTGCCGTGAATGTTTCACATTGGCACAGAATTCGTCCGTCGTCGTTGCCCGTTGATCCACCGCGCCCGGCTTCACTTCGCCCCAATTCCGAAGGCGGTTGATGCCGTTTGACGGAACCAACCCACTCCGCTCCATTTCCATCGCCGCATAATCGACGTCGGCATCACAGTTGGTCGCCTTGGTTCCGGCAGCCGCGACCCGGTGAAGGAATGCAAGACGGCCTTCTTCGGTGATCTCCTTGACCTCCTTGAACTCCGGGCGCAGTCGCAAGTCGAGTCGATTGCCCTCCCTCACCAACAACCCCCACCCCACCGAAATCTCGTGATCCGCGACAAGGTCCGGTTCGACCACCAGGTAATGCAGGTTGGCGGCATTCCATTTGAACAGATTCTCCATCTTCGTCTCGCCATGGAGCTGGCGGGAAAGGGTGGCGAAAGTCTTCACCAATATAAGGTAAGCCGGGTGATCCGAGCGCGCGAACGCTGCGGATTCATACTCCGGCCACAAGCCGTCCCCATTCAACAGCGAGGGGTGGCTGATCCTGAGTTGACGCTCCATTTCGTTTCTGGCCTCAGTGAGTTTCTTCATCCGGGCGAGCAGGCTGATAGAATTCCGGCAGTCCCGCAGAAGATCCGCCCGGCTAGGCCTCGCATCCGTAGATGGCAGATAATTCCAACGCTGCAGCGGCGACAACCGCGAAAGAGCGGCCATTTCCCGGATTGAATGAACACTCAGTATCATCTTCACACTTGGGCATACGGCCGGTATGTTGCATCACTCCACTCGCTTCAACCGGAAAAACTCCTTGGCCGGTAGTCGCGGTCGCTCGAACGTGAACACGCCATCGAATGCTGTCATTGATTCCGGCAAGGGCACATCCTGCCAGTTTTCAGGACTAAGTCCGGGACTATGTTGGGGAATCCACCCAACGGCAGCGGCAGGCCATTCAAGTCGGACCTGATCGCCAACGACGCTCGCCGCAAGTATCGGGGTCGGAATCGTCACGAATCGCACGCCGTCGATGGCCAGTGCGCAACCAATGGACGTGCCTCCCACCAACCCGAAATACAATTCCACCTCCTGCCCTGCAAAGGCTGAAACATCCAGAAAATCCGTACTCACCGGGCTATCATCGGGAGCGAAGCGGGCGGGAAGAGTAAAAAGATTCTGCTCGTTAAGCGCGCAGGCAATCACGTCCTGTCCTGGCTCACCCGTGACAGTGAAGTCAAAAACCATGAATCCTGTGTTTTCCGGGACCTGCACCGTCAACCAGGCTTGCGGGGGAGCCCCAACATTGCGCGTCGAGCGAAATGACCCCGGCGGCGTGGTGAATGTTAACTTCAGGGCTGGAAGGCCGATGCTCCCGGTGAAAAGTCTGTCCGGGTTGATCGCGAAAGCTTTGTCCAAAGCAGCGTCCCACAAGTTGCCTATTTTCTCGTTCACCGAGGCAGCCACCTGCCCGGTTTTCATCAGTGCTCTTCCTTCCAGCTCTCCGACCCATTCCAAGCCCATCTCGTAGTTGGACAATACGCTGTTTCCCAACGAATCGACGGTTCCGACGATACTGCCAGCTACCACTGTTGATGCCCTAAGTGCCACACCTTTATCTGAAAAGACTGAAGACTCCTCTGCTAAGACAAAATCAAAAATGTCCGACGTTGATGAGTTGGAAATCCAAGCGGCACCTGGCGCGAAACCGTCGCCAAGCGTGGGGAGTACCAACGTTTTTTCGTAGGCCCGATTGAACCCGAGAACGTGAGCTGAGTTCGCATGTTGTATTGATTGACGATACCATTCGTGCGCCCTTCCGTGACTGCCAAACGGCAAATAGACGTTCACCACGTCATGATGATAGATACCGACAAGTGAATTGTAGCTGTCACTCCATGCGGAGGACTTTGGATAGGGACTTTTGTAACCGATATTAGAATTATGGCTGGAAACCCCGCTAATAATGTCCAAGAGTTCCGATCGGGATTGCGCATTAAGCCATGCGCCAATAGTTGTAGTGGAAACAAAGCTTCCGAACATGTTCGCGGTTTCCGCGTGATCGAGCAGCGTAGCGTGGGGTCTGGTTGACGTTGGTTGCCAGGGATTCGGAGGTCGGGACGCCATTCGTGGATTCGCGCCATGCAAGTAGTCGCAAGCAGTCGCATTTACGATGGCCCCAAGGCTGTGACCGATAAAGTGAATCCTACGGTCGAAGTTTGATCCCAGCTCCAAATATAAAGCCTTCCCCAGGTGCTCGCCTTGGATCGCCGCTTGATCGACTGGCGGGCGGATGCCTTTTGCCTGTTCCCGCCAGTCCCAACCCACGATGTTTGGGGGATTGGCTCCAAGCGAGTGGTTGGCTGAAATGTAACTTGCCATCAATGTCGCCCAACCATCGAGGTTACTAAGCCAACCGTGACAGATCACAATCGTCATCCTGTCACTGAGAAGGGGCGCGGTGGTGGAAAATACCCCTTCGGAGAATACCCGCAGATTCGAGGCTCTCACACCTGGAATTGGCTCTTCATCAAGCTGCCGGATTGCCGTCTCCTCTGGTGTGCGGTTCACCGTCACCAGATTGGGTAATTCCAGCGCTGGGCGGAGGGTGAAATTAATGAGAATCGGCCCTCCTGCGTCGCCGGGGATACTCTGAAATAGGCTGGTGTAGCCGGCCTTTTTAATGATTACGTTGAAGTTTCCTGCGGGAATCGTGGCTACAGGGAGACTGCCGTCGGCGTCGGTCATACCTTGCCAAAAGACGGTGTGGTGGCGTTTTATGATTACCTCCGCCCCGGAGACTGGAGCTCCGGACTGGTCTTTGACGATGCCGGTGAGTACCAATGACGCTCCGCCTCCGGAGTAATAGCTGACCAGCGGACTGTATTCAAAGATTGTGTTTTCGTCGGCAAGCCAGTCGTAGAAGAAGTAGCTAACTAACGGGCTGGCAATGTTGGAGTGTTCCGGTGTTTCCGCTAGTGAATCGAAGAACAGGTAGCTGACAGGCGGAGAAGCGACGTCGGGAGCCTGAGCAGTCGCAACCGAGTGGCAAATGCAGACTGAAAAAATGGCAGTAGCAGATAGGGTGCCTCGGTTCACTGGAAGGAGCATGAGAATTGTCAGCGCGAGGTTGTGGGAAAACGTCTTCCCGACTCCGTAAGATAGACGAACTGGCCGGTCGTCGTGATGTCGGTCGTGACCTCTACGGCCTTAAATCTCTCCCCGTCGGTGGTCCATCCGGTTTGCACGATGGAATACCGTTTAGAATTTGGGTCGTGGTTGCCGGCGAGTTGGATTTCGCTCACAGCTTTGGCTTGGATCGTCCCACCTCCACGAGGCATTTCGACTTGGACGGTTGCGGTGCTGCTAGCCAAATTTCCCACGTTATTCAGCGTGACAGCCCGGATTGTCGGTCCGCTGGCAGGTTTCACATCGACAATAATCTCAGAGCCGAGCGGTATATTGGTGCATCCAATGACGATACTGACAGGGTTTTGTTGAGAGCCGGGGACAATAATATCTGGAGAGGTGAGCTTGCCTGTTGGGGGTATTGAAACTGCCATACCACCTACAGAATGTATGGAGAGTGCTACTGTTTGATGTGCTGGCGGGAAGATGATTGGCTGAAATCCTCGAGTCACGACTCCGGCAGTCTGCCCATTGAAAATGTTGCTTATCGAATCAAGTCGAATACGACCGTCTCCGGCTGAGCTCGTATAAAAACCACCACTGTATCCTCCAAGGCCAGTTCCTCCTTCAGTGGTGATTTTCCCACTCCCTTTGATGGTGGACGATACAAGTCTGACAGCCCCCCCGCTGCCACCTCCACCCCCACCGGAATAATCTTGCGGTACGCGAATGGTCCCATTTGCTCCATTAGCTCGAATCTCCCCATCGACGGTCAGAGAATCATTGGCAGCAATTAGTATAACGCCACCGCCTCCACCGCCGCCTCCCTTCCCGCCACCACCACCAGAGCCGCCAATCAACGGGACAATGTAGCTATTTCCATAGATTTCTCCTGGAGCAGCTTGACCTCTCCAGCCTCCCGTTATCGTAAATTGTTTCCTACTCCCAAATGTCCCATATGATGCATTCCCACCATCATTTGCGTGCCCGGCTTCAGGATCACCTGACGGGTAATCCACTTGGGGATAACCACCTCCCGGTCCTTTTCCAGCCCCAGCTGGAGATTCAAGACCAAGCTTTGCAATTCCGCCGGAAAAGCCACCCGGGCCACCACTCGACCCTTGAACCCCGTAGTCAGAAATCGCCCCGACATCGATCACACCCGCGATAATGCAACCGCTTTGCACTAGCCATACTACCGGAGTGTTCGAGGTATTCGGATTGAAGGTTACGGTCACTCCTGACGGGATGTTGACGGAGGTATAGTGGTAGACTCCGTCGGGGTGGTCTGCCATGTCAATTCTCACGCTCTCAGTCGGATTGAAAGCACCGTCGCGCCCGTCACTGCCGCTGTTGACTTGAGCGGATGCGCATTGCAGCAATAGAACCGTGGCTAGCAAAGAGAAAGTTAGGTTGTTCATAGCAGGATGTTATTTTCAACCATTGCATCTAATGAATTCCGTCAGCTGACGACAAGCAATAACTCAAAAAAGTTGACATTTTTGGGTTGTTGATCATTCCGGCATCAGGTAGTAGGATCGCCGTAAATTGTGGAAATGCTTCATTTCTGGGACTTACTTTCGTCCCAGCAACCCCGCCTATGGATGCTGCTATCTGGCTGATTCTGACTCTCCCCGGTTGCCAATTCCCACACTCAGACTGCGTTCGGGGCGTCTCGCCGGGTGTCTTTCACCTCTCCTTCCAATCATTCGCCAGCGCCTCCGCCTGCTGGAGCACCAGACAAATCGCCTCCTCGCACCCCTCCGGCGGATACTTACACTTCCCCAGTAGCTGCCTAATCAAAATCCGCATCTTCGCCCTTACGTTTTCCCGGAACTGCTAATCCACCGTCGTGCTGTTCCGCAGCTTCTCCGTCAGCTCGCTCGCCAGCTTCTTCAGCGTCGCATCGCCCATCGAGAGCAGCACCTACGGCCGATCCGCCAGCGCGTCGTAAAACGCCCCCTCGTCCGGATTCAGGCCCAGCTCCTCGTGGCGCTTCATCGCCTCCTGCATGTCCTCCGCCATCTGGACCATCTCCTCGATCACCTGCGAGCTTTCGATCATCCGGTTGGGATACTTCCGCAGCGCCTCGATCAGCCGGTCGCTGTATTCTTCTCCTGCACCAGGTTCGTCCGCGTCTGCGCCTTGATCTTCCCTTGCAACAGCCGCTCCAGCAACTCCACCGCCAGGTTCTTTTTTCCATCCGCCGCACGTCTTCCAGGAACGCGTCGGACAGCAGCCCGATTTTCGGCGTCGCCAGTCCGGCCAGCTTGAAAACGTCCTGCACGTCCTCCGCCTTCACCGCGTTGTCGAGGATCTGCATCAGTGCGCTGTGCTTCTTCTGCTCCGCGCTGCGTTTCTTGTCCACGCCATCGAATTTCCGCAGCACCGCGCTGATGGCGGATAGAAACGCCAGCTCCTTCTTGAGTGCCTTCGTGCCGTCCGACGTCGAGCACAGCGAATACGCCACGTTCGCCGCCGCCATCGCGTCGAGGAACCGCTTCTTGCCGTTGATCTCGTTCTTGTCGCCCAGGCCGAGGATGTGGTTCGCCGCCGCTGGCAGCAGGGCCAGCACCTCCGCCGGTGTCCCTTCGAACTTGCTGTAGTCGAAGCCGTGGAAAAGCCCGCGCAACACATCCAGCTTTTCCAACAGGACCTCGAACGCCTTCTCCGCCTTCAAGGACGGCGTGCCCTTGCCCTTCGCGTCCGTGTAAGTCTTCAGCGTGTTATTCAGCTCCGCCGCGATCCCGATGTAGTCCACCACCAGCCCGCCTTCCTTACCTGCGAATACCCGGTTCACCCGCGCGATCGCCTGCATCAGGTTGTGGCCCGCCATCGGCTTGTCCACATACATCATGGGGGGATCGGGACGCACCCGCAACGGTCAGGCGCGAGATGCGCCAGCCACACGCTTCTGCTGCGTTTGAGAACCAGCCCTTTTCCGCTCAACGCCCGCGCGTCATTCCCGCTGGCAATCCGGCAGCTTGCGGTTTTTGTCCTTTTCCATCGCTGATGGAAGGGCCAGGGCCCGGAGTGAAGTGGTTGAGTCGTGAACTCGGGTCGGCGGTCCACTTCTGGCCTTTCCAGTCGAGGGTGATGCCGGAGGGAAAAAGCACGTTGCCGATGGGAAGCCATTCGCCCCAGGCATTTTTCTTGGAATCCCAACTGCGGTGGGCGTCGCATCCGAAAGCGACCCGGTAGCGCTTGCCGATGCCGTTGAGGCGGTCGGCCTCGGTGAGGGAGACCTTGGTGATGTGTTTCACCACCAAACCCTTCCACTCGACATGCTGCCTCCCGGTGAGGGTAAAAATGGACGCCGCGGTGCCATCCGGGCGGAAGGTGACATGTTTCATGAGCAGCAGCGCGGTGGCATTGAGCACCTCCGCGTTGTCCTGCTCGGGGACCGGTGTGAGGCCCGCCACTGCCTGAAGCAATCCCTTGCCAAGCAACTTACCCGCATCGCCCTGTGCGGAGACGATGCTCATTGAAAAAAGTAGGCACAGGAAAGGTTTCATGGGAATTGCCTAGCAGATCGGGCAGTCCGGAGCAAGAGTTTATGGCTGCGGCGCCGCCGTTGGCGGACCCCGGACCTAACATTCTAAGCGTCGGCGTATGAAGAGGGCACCCAATCCTAGCAGCGCTTGCATCCGCGAAATTTGCCTGAAGGCCCTCCCCCCTCTCTCGCTGTCGCTCGGAGGGTTTGTCGGGCGCTTTGGGTGCTCCGAATGAAGAAAAAAATAACACTAGGGAAACCCACCCTCCGCAGCGTCGAAATCCAAATCGCCTCGATCCTCCAGCATCTGTTCAAAGGAGACATCGACATTAAGAAAATCCAACCCATACGCACGAACACAGGTAACGTTTTGTCGGCGCATTTTGAAACTGCGAAAGAACCCGGTGTTCCCCACATCAGGATTTTTGCAATGCAACGGGTCGGATCCTGTTGTGACGTCTGGCTGGAAGGCCCCTCGAATCCTTGCGAAGGCAGTGAACCCGAAGCAGCATGAATCCGTGCGGCCGATCCCTTCACGATCCGTGGGTCATTAGGCCTGCCAGGCTCCGTTGCCAAGATTTCTGATTTCAGCTGCAAGACGCTTCTCGCGCCTCATGGCCCATGTGCGACGCGTGGCGTTCCAAGTCGGAACGAGGTCCATGCGGAGCCTGCGTCCGTACTGACGGCAGATGCGCGAGGAGTTCTTCATGCCTTCGACGTGTTCGAGAAAACGGACCTCCGGCTCAAGGCTGGTCATTCCCACGTAGTAACAAGGCTTGCCCGGAACGTAATTCGGGTTCTTGGCGATGAATGCGGGATCCTGCATCACTGCTGGGTCAAGCTCGATCAGGTAAACCCGGCATTGAAGAGCTTCGTCGGAAGCGAGTGGGTAGGAGAAGGATTGCTGGTGATTGCGGCGGTGGCCGCCTGTTTTGCGTTTCATAGGTTTGGCTGGTTGTCTGCGCCGACCCAGAGCGTGTCGGCTGAATCTACGTTATTGTTTGGCAATAACGGATGCAACTACAATTTGACGGTTTGCCGGAAATGATGAGACTCAACGGGTGGATTCCGACACTACCGATGACAAAAACCCCACCCGGGGGCCCAATTTTGCAAAAAACCGACGTCCGGCATCGAGCAAGCGGGTGACATTTGCGTTAGGGACCGAGGGCCAGGAACAGGCGGACCGCCTCGCGCGCATCCTCTCGATCTACAGAAAAGGCGGAGTTTCCCAATCAGCAGTCGTCCGCGGCCTGTTGCAGTTTGCGGAATCCATTGCCTTGGAGTCCGGAGACCCTGCCGTGAGACCGATGTTCGAAAACCCCTCGTCCTCTGGATCAGTGTCATCCACGGAAGTCGGCAAGCCCAACGCCGAGGCCACCCTGATCTGGGAACGCGTCCGATCGAAGATACTGGATGCCTAGCCGACCGGAAACCCACTAACCGAACCGGCACGCAAATCGAAAGTGAACGAAGCAACCCACGAGGAGGAAAAAGGCTCTGAATCCTTGGCTTACAAGCTGGGCACAGTGCCACACATTTCTTCTCTCCTCCGCAAACTGGCCAAGCATGGCCTAAAAACTCCGGAGCAGATGGCAGCAACCGCCGTCGCCAGAGGATGCCGTCACTACGCAAACATGCCGGCCTGGAAAATGTCGAACCCGTCTCAGCACCTGGAATCACCAACGAAGAGCTGGCCGTGGGCTTGCTCTCAATTTGCCATCCCTACGAACCGCTTTTCATCAGGGTCGCAAGCCAATTGCTCAGCGCACCCGGATCCAATCCGAAAACTCTCACACGGCTGGCCGCCATGGAACGATGCATCCCAATCCTGAAGCACATCGCAACCTGCGGAAAAACCACCGAACCGGAGAACCCGTTCTGGACAACCATTCTTGAGAATCTCCCAGAATCGGAGCATCGGGCTCCCGAATTTCCAGTAAACGCCATTCATATCAGCCGCTTCCGATCAGAAACCGGCATCACCAACCCATTTGATCCCAACCAGCCGAAAATCGTCTGGCTGCGCCCGGTCATCTATTCATGAGTGATTCTCAAGCGGATTACCATCGGACACCGATGGTTCCTTTCCAACCACATCGACAAGCAACTCTAGAACGCGTCATCGCCGCTCTTTCGTCGATTCCTCCCCTTGCGGTCAGGAATCTCGCCGAAAGGCCGGATTGCGCATGGCATATTACCCAATTCGGCCGCTTTTCCCACTAGGACAGATCACGCTATCCGCAGGTGCGGAATCACTCGGAGTCGACCTCTTACGTTTTATCAGGCGGCACATGTCGGGCGACTGGGGCGTTGTTTCCGCCTACGACGTCGATATGAACCAAGACGCCATCAAAACCCAAGGCGCAATTCTCTCACAATACAAGGTAACGGATGCGAGAGGAACATCTTTAAGCCTGTCGATCATGACCGAGGGCGATAGATCCGTCACCATGATCTGGCTGGATTCGGAAAGCCCGGGGAACAATTGATAGAAATGAGTTTTGTATCCTATCAGCAATCGGAATCGAATCTCCATGAGTCAGGTGATGGGTCCCGAGGCGGCGAAGCTTTCGCTTCAGCCGCCATCACTCCCCCGGGTTGAGGAATGTGTTGAGAAGAATCCAGCACAGCTAACATCAAAAACCGACATGAAAATTACCATTCGTAAAACCAGCCCACACGACGCCCGCGTCGCATTCGAAATCCCACTCCCTTCCGGCACGTCCGCTCCCATGGAGGTTTGGCGGATCCGGTCCAATCAGGATTCAGCCGTATCCGTCCCAAACGGCATCATTCTTGAGAACGACCAACGGTCAACGATGGCTGTGGTCGTCCATGTGAGCCGCGGAGACATCGTCGTCGTCCGTCAAAAGGTGGGACTTGGGACCGTCGACCCATGCCTGTATTACCGCATCGCCGATTCATACCAGCCATGTTGCATCGTAGGTCCAGATTTTCATCACCAGAATCTGGTGATCGGTTCTTCCCCCTGCTGCATCGAGGTCGATGGAGCCCGGCCGATCTTCATGGAGGAAGCCGACCTAAAAGAACTGTTTCAGGAAAACCATCCCCGCTGGCTGCAGGAATTCGTCGATGGCCAGTTGCTCCAGTGGCGCGAGCATTCACCAGCGTTCTACGTCAGGTTTGCTCCGAGCGAGAGGCTGGAACGTGACGTGTCTTTGGTTGCCATCCATGATCCCCACCGCGCGCTGATGGACTATCGAGATCGCCTGACGTGGGAGCATTTTGAATTCTGCATCCGTAGGTTGCCGGTAGCGGCTGTTAAATTCGCGTTCGACCGAATACCCCAAGAGCTTCGCAAAACCTATCTGAAAGACCACGCGACCTACATCCTCGAAAACCACCTCGATCATCTCTCCAACACCGAATTGCGGACCTGCTCATGGGGGAGTCCCATCACGGCCTTCAAAATCCGGCAATTTTTGTCGCCGAGAAGGTCTGCAATTCTGCTTTCCAGTTCTTACACGGTGGCTTGGATCGGGAATCTCGATGGATCCGGACCCGCTTTCAGAAAAGAGGTCTTCGACTCGCTGAGCCAGTATCCCGATGAGTGGTTGAAATCCAATCAAAAAGGATTCGAATCCATTTTCAAGCGGTTGAGAAACCTTCTTGGCATCTCCTTTGACGACCTCGAATTGCACGAGATGCTTGAAAAAATGGCTCCGAAATATCGCCGGGTCTTCGCTGGCCACCTTGCCCAGCACATTTGAAACCGCTACCCCAACAAACACTTACTTTCCTCTGATGAGCCTTCAAACCCTCCCAAGAAACCACAAAATCTTCAAGATCGACGATGCATCTGCGATCATCGCCTTGGAATCCGGCCCTTTTCCCGATCCCAGGACAGTGCCGAGGATCCACATTTACGTCCGGTCCCCGTTCCAACGACCTTACACGAGCGATGGCCAGGTTTTCGGCCACAATCAGGCGCGCAGCTTCGTTCTTATCATCAAGGTCACGCCGTGGAGTGTCATCCAAGTGGTCGAATGGCTTCCCGAAAAAGGCCACGTGGGTGAAGTTGTCTATCAGGTTGGAGCAAACTTTGAACTTTTGCCGGTTCCGGTTGACGGCTTTCATTTCACCCAGCGCCAAGCTCAAGGTCTCCTTCATTCAAGTGTCGTCCCTGAAGCGGAAGATCTTCGAATCACGGAAAGCGACACGCGGCTCTTGTTTTCCAATGATCAGCCCCCGTGGCTTCAGGAGATCATCCACTCTCAGCTGACGCATTGGCGAATCCACAACGTCGGCCTGTATTTCCAGCACACTTTCTGGAATTTGAATCAGGAGGATCTCTGGCACTGCGTCAAGGCCGCCCCTTATTGGGCCCTCGCACGTTGGCAGAACCGGCTGAAGCCTTATCAGATCGATCTCTGCGTCCGCACTTCACCTCGGGGTGCGATATCCTTTGCGACGGAGCGATTGTCTCGCTACCATCGACAGCTCTACCTTGAGGAGTTTCCCGTGGATGCCCTCACACATGCGGCGGAAAAGCTGACGGAAGACGAGCTTGTGAGCTGCGCCAACAAAGAGCCCTCAGCGGCGCTTTCTTATCCTTGCCGGCGGCACTTGCCTACTCACTTGCGGGCCACTCTTATGGCCAATTTGCTGGCCACCTGTTATCGAGAACGCCGGAGTATCCGACTGACCGGGCCGATTGACGAGTTAGAGCGCGATCTCATCGACTCCATCGTTGATTACCCTGACGAATGGCTCTCAACTCACAATGGTAGCTTCATCGAGGTCATGGACGCACTTGCCACCCAGTTGGCAGTCCGACCGGATGGCCAAGCTTTGCTGGAAATGGGTAATCGGTTGCACGAGTCCTATCAAGGAGGGTTTTCGAATTTTCTCGGATCGTTGGTCTGAACTGCTTCGTCGACTGAAAGAAGGCCTATCAAGAAGGGACGGCAAAGTGGCGATGGTTCTTGGGAAATTTGGTCGGTTACGCGGTGCTTCGGGGGGTTTGACTAGGGGAAGGTCTTCCCCCACGCCCTTCGCTTCGCACGCGGACTTCCCCCTTCTACCGGGGAGACGTCTCTCCCCGAACCCCTCTCCGCCACGCCCGGCGGATCAAGGCTGCAATCCCCCTTCGTCCCTCGTGAAATCCAGACCTTGAATCGCCTCAAGCCCCCCGTATTCGTGCCGTTCCGACCCGGCCAATCTTCCGGTGCTGCGCATCCTCGGATTCGCCGGGCCCGAACGGTGCTTTTTCAATGGACGAACCGGTTTGGCTAAGGGGCCCCGCCCCTGCCGCCGTCAAGGGTTTCCCCGATTTTCGCCGTGCTGCAAACCGGGTGATTCCCCTCCCTTGACCTTGGCTCCCCGTTCTCGCCGAAGGGCAAGGTTTCATTCGTTGCATGATCCCTCCCCGATTGAAGAACCCGGCCGAATCGCGTGGACAGCAGGTGTTGGATGCGGTGCGGCTTCGGTAATGTGTCGTTGGCTGTTGGAAAGCTAGCGACCCTGCCCTGCTGCATCACTCTCACTTCGTCAGTTCCGCTCTCAGCTGCTGTACCGCGCCCGTGGGGCGAACGCGGTCCGATTCGGCTCTCATTTTGCTGGTGTCAAGGTTCATCTGGTGGGTAGCCTGCCCGAGATCGCGACGGTTTGAGTTGAAAGCTCAAAATTAAAAAGACGAAACTCTCAAAGATGAATTCCCCCAAGGACCGCTCCCACGAAAACCAACTCAAGTGGTGGCGTTCACCGGGCGTCATTTATTTCTTTGCGGCAGGCAGCCCGGCGATCGCCATCAAGATCGGCGTCACCACGCGCGCGACCTTGTTGGACCGGATGAAAAAAGCCCAGACGCACAATCACGAACCCATCGAACTGCTCGGCGTCATTCGTTTCAGCGACGGCGAGTTCCCCACCCGGGATGCCGAGGATCAGCAGCGCATCCTTCACGCACGGTTTTCCCACGTCTGCCGTTTCAAACTCCACACGCGTGGAGCCGATTGGTTTACCGCAACTCAGGAATTGCTGGAAACGATCACGGAAACCAGCATTCCACCGGAGACGCTGGGTTTCCCAAGATTTCTTTGCACGTCCCCAGTTGACGAAATCTCTGCCTGACAGGTGAATCGCGGGCTTGTCCCGTGCACCTTATTCCACCATTTCCAGATGCCGCGGGCGTTCTGCGCCGTCCCATACCCGCAGATGCGCCAGGCAGTATTCCTTCATCGCCTCCCGCATCTTCACCACGAGCTTTCCTGACTTCATCCCGTAGTCTCTCTCGATCGTTTTCCGCCGCTCTTCATCGAGCTCCGAATTCGCCCTCAAGACCACGGTCACCTCCCGCTCCCAGGCATCATCCTTCGCGGGTGCCGCAAATGGCTCTCCCGGCCACTCCACCTTTTCCATCCGGCTGAGCACGAAATCCCGGAAATCCCCGTTCTCAAAACACCAGGCGCGCACATGCCAGCGGTAACCGTCATGCGCCAATCCATGAGGCGCGATCTCACGCCGCTTTCCCCCACCGCTGTTGACGGACCAATACGTCACCGTCAGCCGCTTGCCTTGGTCGAGTGCCAGAAAAATCCTCCGCTCCGCCGCCGCATCCGCCCGTCGTGCAGGCGGCACAAAAATGTCCACCCGTCCGTCGGACCGGGCAGCCACCTGTGGCAACGGCACAGGCATGCCCAAAAACATCCCGACCGCTTCCTCCAACTGCGGCGAATGCATCAGGCAGGCCATCTCCGGCCGTGCCTCATAGCGCTTCGATCTCACGTTATAAGCCAGCGCCGTCGGATTCAGCTCCTGATAGCCCTGCAAGTCCGCTGACGCCTGCGCTGCGGAAATTCCGAACACTTCCCGCAGGTCGCCACGATTCACCACACCCCGCCACCACGCGGTGCGCTCGATGAATGCCAACCGCTCACGGCCGGCCCACTGGTCTTTACTGCTGCTGTTTCCCATCGTTACAAACAAGTCGTGTTTTTGGACTCATCGTTTTTCTGGACATGTCGTGATTTTTGACTCACAACTCGTCCCAACAAGAAAAACGACTGGCTCCAATGAGACTACCCGAACAGAACAATTCCGCCAGTCCAAAATATTAACCAAACCAAATCAAATCGCCTTCCCCCATTCCCGCGTCGTAGGCCCCCTTCATTTTGGTGGGTTGCATGCCAGAACCCTGCGGCGCGGGTCCATTTCCTCCCCTCTTCCTCGAATTCCATCCACCGCGCGTTAGTTCAGAAACCTCTGCCTAACGCGCAAATTGACAAAACCGATTTGAAGGTTTGACAGCTCCCCATCCAAATCGCCTGACTGTTAGCAAGCGTCGAATCGACTCATCATGTCCGCCACCTCCCTCTCTGAAGAAAATCAAGTTCGCCGCGCTTTGAACGCCAGCGAGGAAAAGTCGATGTTCGCTATCGGCGATGTCGCGATTCTGACCGATCGCGTGGATTCTGGTGCATACGGGCCGAAGCTCAAGGAACGGATGAAAAAAGAAGGAAATGAACCCGTGACGAATTGTCATGGGTTGAAAATGTCCGCCGCAGACGGCAGACGGCGCATGACCGATTTCGCCGATACCGAGCAACTCCTCCGCCTTACCCCGTCCGTCCCATCTCCCAAAGCCGAGCCCTTCGAGTGCCGGCTCTCCAAAGTCGCCTGGAATGAAAGGAGAACGATCACTGCGCTCCATAGTCCAAAATCCGGCTTTTCTCTCAAACCATTTGATGCCATGTTCGTCCCGAGGACGGAACAACAACGATTCCAATGCAAACCATCGAAAACAGCCGCATCCCCCTCCCGGACTCCCTTCTTGCCACATTGGCCTCGGGCGAAACGGTTGCGGTCCGTGACCCATCCGGCATCATCGCTTTCATCGTCCCCTCGGCTGTCCATGGCGCTCCACGCCCCTGCGGCCTCGCCAAGGGCGAGTTTACCGTCCCGGACGACTTCAACGCGCCCGACCCGGAGATCGAGGCGTTGTTCTACGGAGAATCCTGACCTGGGACTTGGAAGAACCGCTTCGAACTGCGATCCGCAGTACGAAGCGGCCTTTCTGATCCGCAAGGATTTACTACTCAGTTTCAATCCGCACCCCTCGTGTGAGCGGCGACAACAGAAAAGTATCACATTGCGTCTTGCCCGCAAGTCTTCTGAGTAGTAAAACCTTCAAAGAAATGAATTTCCTGGCTGATACCCATATTCTGCTTTGGTTCGCCATTGATGACCCAAAGCTCAGCGCCGTCCACAAACAGGCGATTCAAGACCCCGGAAATCTGGTGTTCTTCAGCTCCGTCTCCGCTGCGGAAATCGCCATCAAATTCAACAAGGGAAATCTCGTTCTCCCCCAGCACCCGTCTCTCTACATCCCCCGTTTGAGAAAGCAGCACCAGTTTTTGGAACTGCCACTCGAAGAAGCGTCCTCCCTCATGCTCTCCGAGCTACCTCTCTTTCACAAAGACCATTTCGACCGCCTTCTCATCTGCCAAGCGCTCTCTCACGGACTCACTCTGATCACCGATGACGACCTGATCCTGAAGTATGACGTGCCCACACTCTGAACTGATCACTTCAACTTTCCGCCACCTATCAAGTGACCGCCTTTGCCCATACTGATCCAGCTCATCCTGATCCGAAGGATGCTGAAAAGCATTGGGAACCGCTTTTCACTCCATTCGGTGAATCAGTAGATCAGTGCCAACGGGAGAATTGCAAGCAATGTGAGCATCTGGAACCTGATCACGGCCACCTTAACAAAGTTGCCTGGTGGACCGCAAAGTTTGCATCGGAGACGTTCACCCCGGAGACCATCGAGCGGAAGTCCGCCTGGGACTGGGGCTACCTGGCCGGTCTCTGGCATGATCTCGGGAAGTTTTCAGCAGAGTTTCAGGAACGCCTCAAAGGCGAGCCGCTTCCTGTGGATCACTCCACTGCGGGTGCCCGCCATACTGCGGTGTGCCAACCGTTCGGTCCGCTCGTTTCGTACCTAATCGCCGGGCATCATGCTGGCCTTGCCGATGGCAGTAGCCTCTTTTTCGGTGAGCGCTCTACGAAAGGCATCCCAGATTGGCTCGCCAACGCGCAGGCCAGCGGCATCCCTCTCGATCTTGCTCTGCCCAGTCCGCCGCTTACTCGCCCGAATGCCGGCAACGATGCCATGGCCTTCATGCTTCGCTTCTTTTTCTCCTGCCTTGTCGACGCCGATTTCCTTGCGACCGAGGCATTCATGAATCAGGACCAAGCGAAACTTCGCGCGGATTGGCCTGAGGACATCATTTCAAGAATGCTGCCCGTTCTGGAAAATCATCTCACTACCAAGTCCGCGAATTCAGCAGATACACCCGTCAATCAAGCGCGCGAAAACGTCCGCCAAGCCTGTTTCGCGGCTGCCCCGCACGATTCGGGTTTCTTCTCGCTCACCGTTCCCACAGGCGGAGGGAAAACCCTCTCATCTCTGCTTTTCGCTCTCCGCCATGCTCATCTCCACGGCCATCGGCGCATCATCTACGTCATTCCATTCACTTCGATCATCCGCCAAAATGCGGAAGTTTTTCGCGAAGCTCTCTCCTCACTTTCAAAGGAACTCGGTCGTGAAATCGTCATCGAACTTCACTCTAAGTTTGAGCCGAGGCCCAGCACCGAAGACAACGAGCAAGATCGCCATCGCCTCGCCAGCGAGAACTGGGACGCGCCGATCATCGTCACCACTAATGTTCAGTTCTTCGAGTCCCTTTTTGCCAACCGCACATCCTCCTGCCGCAAGCTCCATCGCATCGCCCGCTCCGTCATCATCTTCGATGAAGCGCAGGCTCTCCCGTCTCGCCTCCTCCATCCCATTCTCCGCAGCCTCACTTGCATTGTCAAAGATCTCGGCAGTACTGCCGTCCTCTGCACCGCCACCCAGCCCGCACTTGACCAACGAGACGGCTTCACCATCGGCATTCCCCCGGAAGAGATCACCCCGATCATCCAGGACGAAGCCGCTCTCTTTCGTACTCTGAAACGTGTCGAACCCGAAAATCTCGGCACGCGCGATGATGAGTGGCTCATCTCCCATATTCGCCAGCACGCCCATAACGGCTGCTTAATTATCCTCAACACCACCAAGGCCGCTCAAGCCTTCCACGAGAAACTCTCCCCGCATCTCACCGCCCTTCACCTTTCAGCGCGGATGTGCCCAGCTCACATCATCAAAGTGCTCGGTCAAGCGAAGCAACTACGCACACAAAATCAACCCGTCGCCCTCGTTTCCACTCAGCTCATCGAGGCCGGTGTCGATATCTCATTCCCCGTCGTATACCGCGCCGAATGCGGGCTGGACTCATTTGCCCAAGCCGCTGGTCGCTGCAACCGCAACGGCGAACTCGAAGCCTTGGGGAAAATCGGAAAAGTCTATCTTTTCGCACCAAGCGATCACCCCATTCCTGCCGGACTCAGCGATATCGCCTCCGCTGCCGCCATCACCCGCAGCCAGGTGCTCCCCAATTTCCCCGAGGCCGACCTCCTCGACCTCGCCGCCATTTGCACTTACTTCGAGCAAGCCATCTGGCAAGCTGGGGACAAAACCAAACAATGGGATGACCAAGGAATCGTCTCCGGCGGGATGCCCTGCTTTGACCCGAAAGATAGCAGCCAAAACTGGGCGCTCGCTTACTCGTTCAAAACTGCCGCCGAAAAATTCCGCATCATCGACTCCGCAACTCACCCCGTCTTCATCCCGTGGGGAGAAAAAGGCAAAGTCCTCGGCGAAGAACTCCGCACTCTAGCGAAACAGGGCCGCTTCCCAAACCGCAGTCACTACCGCCGTGCCCAACAATTCACCGTTCAAGTCTATGAAAATGAATGGATCACCCTCAAGTCAAGTCTCTCGCTCCTCTTTGACGACACCATCGCCATCCTCACCCACCCTGAAAACGACTACGACGCCTGCACCGGTCTCAAACGAGCGCACGCCCCAGCCAACCCCAATGCGTTCATGCTTTGAAAAAGCTGTCCCCGAAACTCTAGGTTCATCCGTCTTTCAAAAAGTATAACACCACTACAACGATCTCATGTCCTACGGCATAAAACTTCACATCTCCGGCGACTTCGCCTGCTTCACCCGACCGGAAATGAAGGTCGAGCGCGTCTCCTACGACGTCATCACCCCATCCGCAGCCCGAGGCGTTCTTGAGGCGATCTATTGGAAACCGCAGATCCGCTGGGTCATCGACCGCATCCACGTCCTCAAGCCCATCCGCTTCACCAACATCCGCCGCAACGAAGTCGGCTCGAAAGCCAGCGCCCCGTCCACCGCCGCCATGAAAGGCGAATCCGTCGCCATGTTGGGAATTCTGGCGGACGATCCTAAGAATCGCCAGCAACGCGCCGCCACCCTGCTGCAAAATGTCTCCTACGTCATCGAAGCTCATTTCGAAATTCTCGAGCATCGCTTCGAAAGAAACGGCCCGGAACTTCCCCGCAAAGATTGTGAGGCCAAACACCTCGACATGTTCAACCGCCGCGCTCGCAGCGGCCAATGTTTCCACCAGCCCTGCCTAGGCACTCGCGAATTTCCCGCCCGCTTCGTCCTCATCGAAGGCGACGCTTCATTACCCGCGTCCACCCTCACCGAAGATCAAAAGAACCGCACGCTCGGTTGGATGCTTCACGACATCCGTTACCTCCCCGCCACCGCTGAGGACAAGGACTCCTTCCTCACCGGCCAAGGCAAACGCGTCCGCACCGAACCCCGATTCTTCAACGCCGAAATGAAAAACGGAATCATCGAAGTCCCACCCTTTGACCAAGCAAAAGCATGATCCTGCAATCTCTCACCAGCCTCTATGATCGCCTTGCCGAAGATCCAGCCAATGGCCTGCCGATGGCTGGCTACAGTTTGCAAAAAGTTTCCTTCTGCATTGTTTTAAATCGCGAGGGGGAACTGATTGCCTTTGAGCCCAGACAGCAGGAAATCATCACCATCGGCACCAACGGCAAGGAAAAGAAAACGTCTCGCGCGCTCGATCTCCTCGTCTTGGGCCAATCGAAACCTTCAGGCCAAGGCATCAATCCCTGCCTGCTCTGGGACAACGCCGCCTACGCCCTCGGCTTTAAAAGCGACGATGAAAAACCAGAGCGCACCTTGCTTTGCTACGAAGCTTTCAAAGCGAAGCACCTTGAAATCAAAGATGAGATCGATGATTCCAGCTACTCGGCGGTTTGCACATTTCTCGAAAACTGGAATCCGGCGAACCTCCGATTCGCCATTCTTCACCAAGCCGAGAATGTAAAAATTGCCGCTTCTGAGAAGCGGGCGACGTCAGCGACAGATGATGAGATAAAAGCTCAAACCCAAATTGAGATTGACGAGAGCAAAACAAACCTGGAGGTCATCGAGCAAGATGCGGAAAATGCAGGCATCGATTTAAAACAAACTCTCGAATGGCTGACGCAACTGCAAGCCGTTTCCACGGGTTTCGGAGTATTTCAAATCTCAGGAGAAACGAAATACGTTCACCAAGTGGCACCAGTGAAAACATGGTGGTCCCGCCAAACGGATGAATCATCGTCGAAACCCGACGGGTTTTGCCTCGTCACTGGCAGGCCTGCTAACATTGCGGCCATCCATAATCCAGCCATCAAGGGAGTGGCAGGGGCAAGCGGTATGGGTGCGAAACTCGTATCATTTAACGAGCAAGCTTACGAATCCTATGGCAAAGAGAATGCCAGAAAAGTCGGCCAAGGAGCCAACTCCCCGATTGGTGAAGAAGCCACCTTCGCCTACTGCAATGCGCTCAACTGGCTTCTAGCGAACCGCGAACGCCGTTTCCGTCTCGGCGATGCCACCACGGTTTTCTGGACTGACGAACCCTCTCCCGCTGAGCAACTCATGCCATGGATGATCTCTGGTAATACGCCCGAAGATAAAAACATATTTGATCGCATTCAGAGAATCATGCAGCGACTCGCCGTCGGAACCATTGGTCCCGACGAACTTGGAGATCCGACGACTCCTTATTATATACTCGGCCTTTCGCCTAACGTAGCGCGCCTCTCGATCCGCTTTTGGAATTCCAGCACGCTCGGCAACCTCTTGGTGAATCTCAAAAAGCACTTTGAAGACTTGCGAATCGTCCGCCAGTGGGACGAAACCAATTCTAAAAACCCAGATCCGCTCGCCCCCACAGTTTTCCAACTTCTCCGCCAAACCTCTCGCGATGCCGATGGCATCCCGCCGCTCCTCGGTGGTGCTCTCATCCGCGCCATTCTCTTCGGCACCCGTTATCCAGAAAGCCTCATCACCGGCGTGATGAACCGCATCCGTGTCATCGAGAAAAAGCAGCAGGGTGAAGGCACGCTCGACAATGTCTCCTACCTCCGTGCTTCCATCTTGAAAGCATGGCTCATCCGCAACCACTACCAAACGATCACCATAATGTTAGACGAAACCAGCACAAACCCCGGTTACCTTCTGGGCAGGCTTTTTGCAGTCCTTGAAAAGACTCAGCAGGATGCCCTCCCCAACATCAACGCAACCATTCGCGACCGATTTTACTCCAGTGCTTCCTCCACTCCGCGAGCAGTTTTCGGGCGACTCCTTCGCTTGTATCCCAGCCATCTTGGTAAGGCCCAATCCGAATGGACTTCGAAAATCGGTTCGGAAAACGCGCTGAAGCGCAAAAACGGCAGGGAAATCCTCAATCAAAATATACTCGATAAGCTCACCGACTTCCCCTCTCACCTCAACCTTCAGAACCAAGCCCAGTTTGCACTTGGTTACTATCATCAACGTAAAGCATTCTACCCAAGTAAACCGAAAGACGGAGAAACGCCCGCGACCGAAGGCACCGACGAAACAAACTCCTGAATCCATCTATAAAAATCTCTAAAACACACCACTATGAACAACCGCTACGACTTCATTTATCTCTTCGACGCTCAAGATGCCAATCCTAACGGCGATCCCGATGCCGGCAATCTCCCACGCGTGGATTCCGAATCCGGCCAAGGCCTCATCACCGACGTCTGTCTAAAGCGCAAAGTCCGCAACTTCGTCGAAGTCGTCAAAAAAGACGCCCCAAACTTTGACATCTATATCAAAGAGAAAGCCGTTCTCATTCGCTCTCACGAAAAAGCCTACCAAGCCATCAAAGAGGAGGGCAAAGAGCAAAGCGAAACCAAGGCAGGCAAACGCAAAGGCAGCGGCAATGAAGTCGATGCCGCTCGCAAATGGATGTGTCAAAATTTCTACGACGTTCGCACATTCGGTGCTGTCATGAGCATCTCCGTCAACTGCGGCCAGGTCCGCGGCCCCGTCCAACTCGGGTTTTCCCGCTCCATCGACCCCATTGTCGTCAGTGAGCACGCCATTACCCGCATGGCCGTGGCTACCGAAGCGGAAGCCACTTCCCAGCAAGGAGATAACCGTACCATGGGCCGGAAGTTCACCGTCCCCTACGCACTTTACCAAGCCTACGGATTCGTGAACCCCTTCCTCGCCCAGCAAACTGGCTTTTCCGAAGACGATTTGGAACTTTTCTTTGATGCCCTCGAAAACGCCTTCCAGTTCGACCAATCTGCCGCCCGTCCTGCAGGCAGCATGGCACCGCGTGGATTGCTTATTTTCAAACACGATAACGCGCTCGGAAAAGCTCCCAGTCATTCCCTTTTCGACCGGCTCCAAATCGAATCCTTCGAGGACACGCCCGCCGAAGACGGAAAGCCCGCCCGAAAATTCAAGGATTACGCCAGCCGTATCACCTTTGATGGCAAACCACTCGATGAGTTCATGAAGGATAGCGGAAAGCTAAACGCGCAAGGCCATTGGGAAAAAGACCTTGGCAATGGTATCACCCTCATCCGCCGCATTTGATCATGCCCACGCCCTACCAACCTCCATTCACCATCACCCCGCGCCAGCTCACCCTGGTCGCGGAGATCTGCGAGCGGATCGGGCGTTGGGGTGGGCGGGATTTGTCGCTTTCCCCACAGCTTCGGAAAGCGAACCGCATCCAATCGATCCAGGCTTCATTGGCGATCGAGAATAACAGCCTCGGCATCGATCAGGTCACGGCGATTGTGGAAGGCAAGCGGGTGCTGGGGTCGATGCGGGAAATCCAGGAGGTGCGGAATGCCATCGAGTGCTACGACCTTCTGCCGACTTGGAAACCGGAATCGGTGGAGGATTTTCTCGCCGCCCATGGCCACATGATGAAGGCGCTGGTGGATCACGCCGGTGGGTTCCGCGCGGGCGGAGTCGGTATCTACCGGGGCGAGCAGCTCATCCACATGGCCCCGCCGGCGGAACGGGTGGAGCATCTGGTGGGGGACCTTTTCCAATGGTTGGCCAAGACCGATCTTCATCCGTTGATCGCCAGCTCGATCCTCCATTACGAAATCGAATTCATCCACCCGTTTTCCGATGGAAACGGGCGGCTGGGTAGGCTGTGGCAATCGCTCTCGCTTTCCCGTTGGCATCCGGAACTCGCCTATCTGCCGGTTGAGAGCCTGGTCCGGGATCGGCAAACCGAATATTACGAGGCGCTCGGCGCTGCTGACCGCGCGGCGGAGGCGACTCCTTTTGTCGAATTCATGCTGACCATCATCCGGGAAACTCTGGAAACATCCCCCATGAGCGATCAAGCAAGCGACCAAGTAAGCGACCAAGTAAAATCCCTGCTCAAGGCCTTTGGAAACGGCGCGAGTCTCACCTCCGATGAACTGATCCGCCGCCTCGGGTTGCGCCACAAACCGACTTTCCGGAAAAACCACCTGAATCCGGCGCTGGCATCCGGCGTGATTGAAATGACGGAGCCCGATTCCCCCCGCAGCCCGACCCAACGTTACCGGCTGACCGCCGTGGGGCGGAGGATCATCGCCTGAACCACCTCATGGACTTCAATTGAGGTCATCCCGCAGGAGGAAACGCCCTGAAATGTTCGACGAAGACCAACTCCTGCCGATTTCCGCGCTCCAGCATTGGTTGTATTGTGCGCGCCAGTGCGCGCTCATCCATCTCGAACAAGTGTGGGCGGAGAACAAATTCACAGCAGAGGGACTGGTGCTGCATCACAAGGCGCACGAGGGACCGGACGAGAGTAAAGCCGGCGTGCGGATCACGCGGAGTTTGTCGGTGCGGTCGCTGGTGCTGGGAATTTCCGGGCAGTGCGACATCGTGGAGTTTCATCCAGACGGCAGAGTGGTCCCGGTGGAATACAAACGCGGCAAGCCGAAATCCCACCATGCGGATGAGGTCCAGCTCTGCGCGCAGGCATTGTGCCTGGAGGAAATGCTGGGTGTGACGATTTCCAACGGCTGTCTGTTCTACGGAGAGAAACGGCGGCGGACCTTGGTGGAATTCGACTCACCACTCCGACAGCTCGTCGAGGAAACCATTGTCGCACTCCATGCGATGATCGATTCGCGCGAGACTCCGATGGCCGCCTATCAGGCAAAACGCTGCGACGCGTGCTCGCTCATCGAACTCTGCCAGCCGAAAGCCCTGCGCTTTAAGCGGGGAGCGCAGGCGTGGTTTTCATCTTCGCTGAATTCCCAACTCATCAACCCCGAATCCTCGTGAGACGCCACCTCAACACCCTCTTCGTCACCCTGGAAGGCGCCTACCTCCGCAAGGACGGGGCCGCCATCGAGATCCGCCATGACGGCGAAACCAAACTCCGTGTCCCCTTCCACAACCTCGACGGCATCGCCTGCTTCGGCTGGGACATTTCCTGTTCCTCCGCCCTGATGGCCGCCTGCGCCGAGGCAAAAGTCTCGCTCTCCTTCCACAATCCCCACGGAAAATTTCTAGCAGCATCCAATGGCTTCACCTCCGGAAACATCCTCCTCCGCCGTGAGCAATACCGCCGGGCCGATCACGAACCGGCATCGCTCGCCATCGCCGCCAACATGATTTCGGCGAAGCTTGCCAACACCCGCCACATCCTCATGCGGGCCGCGCGTGACCATGGTGAAAAATCCGCCGAGCGCGCGTTCGCCCTAACCAATGCCGCTGATTTTTTGGCGGTCCGCGTCGGCCTCGTGTCACGCGCCACGTCGCTCGACACCTTGCGCGGCATCGAAGGAGATTCCGCAGCCGCCTATTTCGCCGTATTTCCCAACCTGCTCACCAACCACGATCCGGAAATCAAAATCTCCGGCCGCTCCCGCCGCCCTCCACTCGATCCGGTGAACGCGCTGCTTTCGTTTCTATACGCCCTCCTCATGCATGAATGCCGCAGCGCCTTGGAATCTTGCGGACTGGATCCTCAATGCGGCTTCCTCCACCGCGACCGCCCCGGCCGCCCATCCCTGGCGCTCGACCTGATGGAAGAGTTCAGGGCGTTCCTGGCCGACCGCACTGCCCTCTCGCTTTTCAACCGCCAGCAGATCACCCTCAAGGATTTCGACATCAAGGAAAACGGCGCGGTCCTGCTCAAGGACGATTCCCGCAAAAAAGTCCTAACCGCCTGGCAGGAACGCAAACAGGACGAGATCAACCACCCTTTCCTCGACGAGAAAACCACCGTGGGTCTCCTCTGCCAGCTCCAAGCCCGCCTGCTGGCCCGCCACCTCCGCGGCGACCTCGATGCCTACCCCGCGTTCCTAGCCAAGTAGCCGCCATGTACGTTCTAATCACCTACGACGTTTCCACCACCACGCCTGCCGGCAAATCCCGCCTCCGCCGCACCGCGAAGACTTGTCTCGATTTCGGCCAGAGAGTCCAAAATTCCGTCTTCGAATGCAAGGTCGACCCAGCCCAACTGGTCACCCTGAAAACCCGCTTGCTGGCCATCATCGATCCCAAAACCGACAGCCTCCGGTTCTACCATCTCGGAAGCAACTGGCACCACAAGGTCGAGCACCACGGAGCGAACGACGGCTACGACGTCGAAGGAACGCTTGTCGTCTGAGCTCGATCCGGTCATTTTCCATCCGTTGATCAGCCTACCGCCAGCGTCCCCGCGAACCCCAAGCGATCTTAGAATCACCGGGAGGTTCGCGCCAGCCGCTAGGCCTACTGCTTGCGTTCTTTGACATCCAAATGCAGAAAATTTGCGCCGAAATGCGTCCAAATTCCCCCAGGTTCGCGGAACACTCTGTTCTTCCCCTACGGAGGAAAGCATCGCAGAGTAACGCAGTCGCCCCTCACACGAGGGGCGCGGATTGAAACAATGGCGGCATCCCCCGGCGAACCGGAAGCGGGGTCGCCCCTCACACGAGGGGCGCGGATTGAAACCTTTGATGCCCAACGGAAGCCATACCAAATTTCGTCGCCCCTCACACGAGGGGCGCGGATTGAAACCTTTTTCGCAAGCGACCTTCCACAAGGCGGAATGTCGCCCCTCACACGAGGGGCGCGGATTGAAACGTGTTAGACCTGCAATCAATAAAACAAGTAATAGGTCGCCCCTCACACGAGGGGCGCGGTTTGAAACTCGAAGATACGCTTACCGGCAATGTCTAGTATTGTCGCCCCTCACACGAGGGGCGCGGATTGAAACAATTCAATGAACTATGGAAACTTTCGGAACAGAGCGTCGCCCCTCACACGAGGGGCGCGGATTGAAACTGGCTCCTGAGTAAACGGACGGGGGCGCGCTTTGAGGTCGCCCCTCACACGAGGGGCGCGGATTGAAACACCTGCCTGAGCGCGCCTGGCTGGGTCGAGCACCGTCGCCCCTCACACGAGGGGCGCGGATTGAAACACAGAGCTTTCCCCAGGGAATATGCACTTCATTGAGTCGCCCCTCACACGAGGGGCGCGGATTGAAACTCCAATACGCCGGTGCACGTGCTCTGATAGATCGTCGCCCCTCACACGAGGGGCGCGGATTGAAACACCATCGGGGGAAGTCTCAGCACCAAACCAAACGGGTCGCCCCTCACACGAGGGGCGCGGATTGAAACCCACTGTCGGGCAAATCCAAGCTTGGATTGCAAAGTCGCCCCTCACACGAGGGGCGCGGATTGAAACTACACAGTTTCAGAGTTTCGCCCCTGCTAGCTAGGTCGCCCCTCACACGAGGGGCGCGGATTGAAACTACGAGATCGCGGGAGAGTTTCATGGCAGTAACCGTCGCCCCTCACACGAGGGGCGCGGATTGAAACACCAGCTTCACGCCGATGAAGAACGCGACGACAGCGTCGCCCCTCACACGAGGGGCGCGGATTGAAACTGCGCTGCCTGCGTGGCTCTCTTGGTCATTCGCTGTCGCCCCTCACACGAGGGGCGCGGATTGAAACATCATGACGATCTGCTCAGGACGGATGATGAGCGTCGCCCCTCACACGAGGGGCGCGGATTGAAACTCTGCCCCCGATCTGCACCGAATGGCCGTTTTGTGTCGCCCCTCACACGAGGGGCGCGGATTGAAACGACATGCTGTGCGCGGGCAAGTATGTGTTCACGAAGTCGCCCCTCACACGAGGGGCGCGGATTGAAACCGCCAATCGTGCGCGGCTATAGCTATAGGCACCGTCGCCCCTCACACGAGGGGCGCGGATTGAAACCGTATGTCGTGCTGACGGTGGCTAGGCAAGCCCCGTCGCCCCTCACACGAGGGGCGCGGATTGAAACTCGCAATCGTCGGTGCAATATCGCAAGGTAGGGGTCGCCCCTCACACGAGGGGCGCGGATTGAAACGCTTTCGACACAACCGACGGCAAGAGTCGCCGGGGTCGCCCCTCACACGAGGGGCGCGGATTGAAACAAAACTGGCGGTTCGTTACTCTGACAATGTCCCGTTCGCCCCTCACACGAGGGGCGCGGATTGAAACGCGTGGTGGGCGTGTCTTCGCATTGAGCTGGCGGGTCGCCCCTCACACGAGGGGC
>JBGSOI010000146.1:0-2856 GCA_041739215.1 Akkermansiaceae bacterium | reverse complement strand
ACCATAAACCAAGAAGCCGAACAAGCTGTGCATGGCAACACCCACTAGCCCCTCTGTTTTTCGATGCTTCCACCTGATTTCAACCCTAACCACGCGATCAACGTTGGCTCCCGCTAGTGGGTGCGCCATCACTTTGACGTTCGACAGAAATTGAAGAATGCAGATCAAACCCATCACGCTGACCTTTTTGGCTTCGATCCTCACCGGTTGCATCTCCGGGTCGATTGAAGATTCCAACCATAAGGCGGCGGCTCTCCCGTATGAATCGAAGGATCCTGTCGCGGACTCTGACGCCGCGTTTGCTCGCGCTGACTATCGAATCTACACTGCCATGGGGTATGCCCGTTACTATCCTGGACTGGATCCCGACTTGGGACGGAAGCTTGAAGCGAGATTTTCATCCCGCACAGTTCCAAGCACTGATGCACTTGAGAGCGAAGCCCACGCAAATGCCGTCCATGCCTCCGTCGAATACGCCAGAGCATACAACCTTCTCCTTTTGGATCGCCTCCGAAGCGCCAAGCTGGTGAAATACTAACGAGAGTCGAACAATTCGTGGATGACAACCCCTCATAAGCTCCTCAATCTCATTTCAAAGGCATCTCCTTGGCGGGGTTGTCATCACTTTTGCGGCGGGGTCAGTCCCAAATAACAGACATTGACAGTGCGGCGGGGTCAGTCCCAAATAACAGACATTGACAGCGATTTTCGTGATCGGATTCACGTCGATGGGGTCATCGATGGGGGCAGTCCCGACTAACAAGCATCGAGTTGACGAGATCCCGATCCCGAGCCACAGGCTTGAACGATTGGGCAAACGGAACGGAATCCCATTGGTGAGCGCTTGTTCGCGTGAACGGCGCTGGACTTCTGCGGGCCGGGGATCATGCCCGCTCCAGCCGCTTCTGTGTCGGTGACGGGGCGAAGGAATATTCCGCGTTTGTGAAAATCGCGTGTCGGATTCCGGGCGTCGAACTCGTCTTTCAAATTGGAGGACCGAATCACAGTCCCGGGACGGATCGTCTCTATCCAATCCCTTTTGATGAAAATCCTCGCCTTCTTTCTACTCATCGTTGGTCTCGTCTCGGGGGCGTTTGCCGCGCCGCCCGTGACGGCTGGATTGAAACTCCAGTTCGACAGCTCCAACATCGATTCGCTCGGCAACACCGGTTTGCTCGACGGCCAAACCGTCACCGCGTGGCAGGATCTATCAGGCAACGGCTTCCACCTTGATACGCTCAAGGGCACGCCCACCTATATCCAGCCGGGGCCCGGTTTCGGAGGCCAGGGTCAGGGCTGAACAGATGATCGTTTCGTTAGAAAATCGCGCGTCAGTAGCTCCGGCCCCAGAGCGCGCGGGCGGCTGTTTTCGTGCCGGATAGAATGCATTGGTCGCCGGTGGCCGGCAGCTTGACTCCCTCGATGGGCAGGCAGCGGATGGTGATCTTGTGCTGCTTGGAGAGCTCGTCCTCCTGCTCCGGGGTGCCGGCCCAAGGGGTGTGGAGCCAGCCGGGATTTTCCGTGGCCCAGTGGGTGTGGAATGCGGCGAGGTCGTCGCAAGGGGTGATGTTCGCATCGCGGAAAGCGGTGGCGCGGGCGAGCAGCGACTCGTGGATTTCGCTCAGGATGTCTTTCGCGCGCTGGATGAATTCCTCCTTGTCGGAAAACTCCTTGCTGGCGACCGGCTGGTCGCGGCGCTGGACGCAGACCTTGCGCGTCTCGATGTCGCGCGGGCCGATCTCGATGCGGATGGGAACGCCTTTCTTGATCCAATCCCATTTTTTCACGCCGCCGTTGAGGTCGCGGGTGTCGACATGGACCCGGAGCGGGTCGCCCTGATAGCTCTGGTGGCGGAGGGTTTCCGCCAGGGCCTGGCAAGCGTCCATCACGGCTTTCTTCGAATCCTCCTTGGGCGTGATGGGCAGGATGACGATCTGTTGGGTGGCGACGCGTGGTGGGAGGATCAGGCCGTCGTCGTCCGAGTGCGCCATGATCAGAGTGCCGATGAGGCGGGTGGAAACGCCCCACGAGGTGGTGTGGGCGTGTTGCACGGTGCCGTCGCGGCCGGTGAACGAGATGTTCTGGGCCTTGGAAAAATTCTGGCCGAGGTAGTGGGAAGTGCCGGCCTGGATGGCTTTTTTGTCCTGGACCATGGCCTCGACGGTGAAGGTCATGTCGGCACCTGGGAATCGTTCGTTCTCGGTTTTTTCGCCAGGGACGACCGGGATGGCGAGGTGGTCGCGGAGGAATTCCTCGTATTGGCCGTGGATCAACTTGGTCTCGACAATCGCTTCCTCCTTCGTCTCGTGGGCGGTGTGGCCTTCCTGCCAGAGGAATTCGGCGGTGCGGAGAAACAGGCGGGGGCGCATTTCCCAGCGCATGACGTTGGCCCACTGGTTGATGAGCAGGGGAAGGTCGCGGTAGGACTCGATCCACCGGGCGAACGCGGCACCGATGATCGTCTCGGAGGTCGGCCGGATGACGTAGGGCTCGGCGAGTTCGCCGGAGGGGATCATCCTGGATTTTCCGGTGACCGGGTCTTTCACGACTTCCAAGCGGTGGTGGGTGACCACGGCGCACTCGGTGGCGAACCCTTCGGCGTGCTCGGCTTCCTTTTCCAGATAGGAGAGGGGAATGAGCAGCGGGAAATAGGCGTTCTGGTGTCCGGTCGCCTTGAAGCGGCGGTCGAGTTGCTGCTGGATGAGCTCCCAAATCCCGTAGCCCCACGGCTTGATCACCATGCAACCGCGGGTTTCCGAGTTCTCGGCGAGGTCGGCGGCCTTGATGACTTGTTGATACCACTCGGGGAAATCCTCGGCGCGGGTGGGGGAAATGGCGGTCTTTTCTGCGGACATG
>JBGSOI010000084.1:0-40663 GCA_041739215.1 Akkermansiaceae bacterium | reverse complement strand
CCCGCGATGCCTCCCGCGTCCGCGACCTTGCCCGCCAGCGCGATCTCGCCGAGGCCCAGCTCCGGGCGGCGGAAAACAACGTGCAAGCGCTCCGCGCGAGACTCGCAGCCAGTCCGGTGGAAAGCGAAATGAAGGCCCTGAACCAGCGCATCGCCGGCCTTGAACAGGAACGCGAGGCGATGGCCATGGCCCTTTCCCAGAGCCGCAACTCTCACACCGAGGCGCTTTCCAAGATCGCCACTCTCCAGGCCGACCTCACGAATTTGCAGCAGAAATATTCCGATCTCGACCGCGACATCAAAGTCGAACGCAAAGTCGCCAATGAGGTCGTCGGCAGTCAGCGAACGCAGCTCAAGGAATGGGAAAAGAAGCTGGAGCAAAAGAACGTCGAACTCGAAAAGGCTCACGAGCGCATCGCCGGACTCATCAACGAGCTTCGGGAAAGCAAGGACTCCTTCGCCCAGCTCCGCACCGAACGCGATCTGTTGTTGCAAGAGCGCGATCTAATGAGCGCCACACTCAAGCTCGACGAAGCCGGCCAGATCCAGGATCTCATCCAGCAGAACATGGGTCTCTCCAAGAGCCTGCGTGAAGCCAACGAGAAGGTCGATCGGCTCAACCTCGACAACAACAGCGCCAAGGACGACATCACGGATGCCCTACGCGACCTCGCCATCGCGAAATCCCAGATCAACAAACTCCATCAGGACAAGCGCGAGCAGGACAAGCGGCTGGCGGAAATGGAAGCACGCCTCAAAGCCGAGGAAAGCTCTCTGGCCCGCGGCAAGTCAAACGCCAGCGCGGAGGAAGTCGGCGTGTTGCGCGACATCATCCAGCGCCAGCTCCGGGTGCAGGAACGCCGCCGCCAAGCCCGCGATCTGCTCATCGAGGCGGTCAAGGACATGGGCTCAAATGACGAGCGCATCGCCCAGGCCATCGAGCTTTTCGACGGTCAGGAAATCCAGCTTTCCCCGGACGAGCAGCGCCTCATCGCCGACAAGAACGTCGATGGCGAATTCATTTCCCCATTCGCCCAGGACCGCGTGACCGTCGGCCGCAACACCTCCGAACTGAATCGCGACATCGCGGTTTACGAGCGCACCGCCGAGAAGTCCTTCGCCGCCGGGCGCTACCTGCCGACCCGCGAGTTGTTCCAGATGATCGTAGAGCAACACCCCGGCCACATCCCGGCGCTGTGCAAGCTCGGCGTCGTCGATCTCAAGCTCAACGACCCGACCGCGGCCGTCGATTCCTTCCGCCGCGCCGTCGAGCTCGACATGAACAACCCCTACGCCCACCGGATGTTAGGTTACTCGTTCTATCTGCTCGGCGATCTGCCGTCCGCCGAACTGAACGCCAAACAGGCCGTCGCACTCGCCGCGGACGATGCCAAGGGCCATTTCCTGCTAGGTGCCATCACCGACCGCCTCGGCCGGTTGAAGGAGGCGGAAGCGGAATACAAAGCCTCCATCGCAGCCGACCCGATGCCGAGCGAGCCTTACTATCAGCTATCCGTCCTGTGTGCCCGCGCCAAACGTTTCGAGGAAGCCAGAGCCTACTACGCCCAAGCCCTCGAACGCGGCGCCATCCCGGATCCCAAACTCGAAAATCGTCTCGCCCAACAGTGAAAACCCTTCGCTACATCGCCCTGCTCCCGTTGCTGTTAGCATCCTGCGCCTCGGACAAGGACAAGACCGCGGAGGCGGCCCCGACACCCGGCCCCGTCCGCAAATCCCTGAACGAGCGGATGACCGAAAGCAACGGCTACAAGCAGGACTCCAATGGCAACTGGATTCCCCAGACCGACCGCCGCAGCGATTTCGAGGGCAAGTCCAACACGAGCTTTGCCAACAAGGATTACAAAAAGCAGGAATACAAAACCGGCGACTATAACAAGAAATCCTTCTGGGGGAGCAAGGAATACGCCGCCAAGGAATACGCCGGCAACACCGACGGCAGCCGTTTCCAAAAGGCCTCCCGCCTGCAGGGCCAGGGAGCCCGTGAGGCGGGGACCAGCGCGAGAATTCCGGACGCCTACCAAACCGGCAGCTACGCCACCGGCGCAGCCCGCGAGACCGGAGCCACGCCGATCGGCATCTCCCCCGACACGGAAATCGACAACCGCCGGAAAAGCTACCAACAGCCGGACATCATCGACTGGCGCGAACAGCGCTCGCTCACGAAGGATCAGGCGACTGGGATCCTGGGGCGCTGACCACCACCTCGCCGCCCACCGCGGCCAGTGACTCCAACAGGAATTTTTTGAGCGTCTCCCAACGCCACGGCCTACCTTCCAGGAAAAACGTCTGGGAAATCGAGAGCCTCACCTGGGCATACTGGCTGGCCGGGAATTCCTTTGCCAGCACTGCTGACAGCGGGCCCAGGTCCACCCCCCTCACCTGCCGGACATCGAGATCAGCCGCCACCAGCCGCGAGCGCCAGGCGCTGGCGAATTTCTCCGCGAGGTCCGCCCCGGCCGGCGTCTCCAACATCACCAGTCCGTCCGTCTTCGCGTCGGTGTGGATCATCACGTGCAACAGGGCGTCATGTCGCCGCAGATCCTCGGCGATCCGCTGGTTGAGCATCGCCCGGTAGGGTCGCTCGTGGCGATCGGCCACTTTTACCCGGGTCGCCTCGGGCAGTTTCAGCGAAAACCGGCTCCAGCGCGCGTCACCGTCCTGTTGGAAATCGATCAGCAACCGGGTCACGTCGCCATGCACGAGCGGTGTGCGGAATTTCATCGAAAAACCTTGGGCCAGATTCAGGGAGCCCGGCTCCCAGCCCTCGTTCGATCCCACAACCTCCTCGGACCCGCGGAAAATCTCCCGATAGGCCTCCGGCACCGCGCAGGTCGCATTGTCACAACTGAAAAGGAAAGACGTCATCCGGTTGAAAGTTCACAAACCGAAAGAGTCTTTGCAAGATTTCCCGCCGGCGCAATCCCGCAACCTTCGCCGCGCTAGCGAGCGACCCGTTCGGGGCGGATTGAAAGATTGACGGGCGCGACTACGATGCAAAATTTCGCGCTTACAATATTAAGGGAATTCCCTATACCACCTTTCGCGTCCGACAAATCCAACCGGTCGCCGATTCTCAAACCCACCGATGAAGAAAACCCTTCTTGCCACCTTGATGCTGACCCTGTCCTTGGCCGGGTCGGGATTTTCGCAGTTACCCGGATTGGATTCGCCCGTGGCGATTGGAGCCTACCTCAACGGCACGCTGCCCGAGGTCGCGCCAGGTGCCTCGACCGGCTGGAATACAGTCAACGCCTTTCCCAACCTGACATTCGTCGATCCGCTGTGGTTGACGCCCGTCCCCGGCTCCAGCGATTTGTTGCTCGTCGGAAAAAACGGCCAGATCTGGCGTTTTGCCAACAGTCCCGCCACCACCCAGGGGCAGGTGGTGAAAGTCCTGGAATGGGTGGCCAACACCCAGACGTCGGAAGACCAGGGCTTTTACAGCTTGGTATTCCACCCCGAGTTCGGCCAGACCGGCTCGCCTAACAAGGACTACGCCTACGTTTGCTACAATCACAAGCCGGCGCTCCCCGGAGCGGATGCCAATCACTCCTATTGGCGGGTTTCCCGTTTCACCTGGCTTCCCGCCAGCGGCACGCTCGATCCGGCGAGCGAAACCGTGCTCATCAGCCAGTATGACCCCGACCTCTGGCACAACGGCGGCGCCATGTTTTTCGATAACGCCGGCTACCTCAACATCACCTGCGGCGACGGCGGCGACAGCGGCGCGGGTGGCGGCCTGGCAGGAGCATTGGGCCGCACCCAGAAGCTCGACGCCGGGCTGTTCAGCGGGGTTTTCCGCATCGATGTGGACAACGATCTAACGAACTCCCATGCGATCCGCCGGCAGCCGGCAGGCCCGACGCCGCCGGCCGGTTGGCCGGCCAGTTTCACGCAGGGCTACCGCATTCCCAATGACAACCCGTTCCTGGATCCCGCCGGGACCATCCTTGAGGAATACAGCGCGCTGGGCCTGCGCAGTCCGCACACCGCCCATTACGATCCGGTCGAGGACGAGGTCTGGATCGGCGACGTGGGCGAAGGCGCGCGCGAGGAAATCTCCCGTCTAACCAAAGGCGACAACGGCCAGTGGGGCTACCGGGAGGGATCGGTGTCCGGCCCGGGAACCCCGGCGGTGCCACCCATCGGCACGGATACAGCGCCTTACTTCGACTACAACCGCAGCGTCGGCAGTTGCATTATCGGCGGCATGCGTTATCGCGGAGCTCTTTGGAACAATCTGCTAGGCGGGAAAGTGCTTTATGGCGATCACGTCTCCGGCAGGATCTGGAGCGTCGCGGTCGAACCAAGCGGCACGCCAATCCCGGAACTGCTGGTCGAAGGCTTTCCCACCGGCAACAAGGTCGGCCTGGCGAATTTCTGCACCGACGCCGCAGGCGAAATCTTTCTGTTGAACGTCAACGGCACGAACGTGGCAGGCGGCACCATCCGCCGGCTCGTCTCGGCCGGCGTCTCCGTCGAGCCTCCGACCCTGCTCTCGCAGACCGGGATCTTCAGCAATCTAACCACCCTGACCCCGTCCCCGGGGGTGATCCCGTTCGACGTGGCGACCCCGCTGTGGTCGGATGGCGCGGCCAAACAACGTTGGATCGCCCTTCCTAACAACGGCAGCCACAACTCCGCTGCTGAAGACATCGCTTTCAGTGAGGAGGGCAACTGGGTCTTCCCCGCCGGGACGGTTCTCATCAAACACTTCGAGATCGGCACCGATCTGAACAACCCGTCCCAGATCAAGCGGCTGGAAACGCGGTTGATCGTTTGCACGGCCAACGGCGGCAAATACGGCGTGACCTACAAATGGAACCCCGCCGGGACTGATGCCACGCTTCTGACCACCGGCCTCGGCGAGGATTATGAAGTCACCCAGATCGGTGGCGGCACCATCACCAAACGCTGGGACTACCCTTCCCGCGCGGATTGCCTGCAATGCCACACGACCACCGCCGGTCAGGCGTTGGGAGTGCGCACGGATATGCTCAACCGGGATTTCCACTACAGCACCACGGACCGCACCTCCAACCAGCTCCTGACGTTCAACGCACTGGGCATGTTCGACCGCACTCTAACGACCACCGAGTTGGAAAACTTCATCGAGTCGCGCGCCATCGACGACACCTCCGCTCCGCTCGAACACCGGGTCCGCTCGTATCTCGCCAGCAACTGCTCCCATTGCCACCAACCCGGCGGCGCGGTGCCCTACTTCGACGCCCGCCTCGGCACCCCGCTCCTCGGGCAAGGACTCATCAATGGAATCATCAAAGGACACTTTCTGTTGGAAAACGGCCGCTACATCAAGCCGGGCGATCCGTCCCTATCAGCCGTCCACGTCCGCCTCGGGAGTGTCGGCAATGGCGCGGCCATGCCACCGCTGGCGAAGAATGCGGTCGATCAGGATGCCGTCGATATTCTCACCCAATACATCACCGGACTCGACGCGGCCCAGTTCCAAACCACCGGCTCGGCGCAGGCCCGCTACGTCCGCCTGACCGCACTGTCGGAGGTCAATGGCAACCCGTGGACCACCGTCGGGGAATTCTCCATCCTCGATGATGGCGGCATCCCGATTCCACCCGCCCAGCTAACAGTTTCCGATTTCGACAGCCAGGAAGTAGCCGGTGAAAACGCCCCCGCCACCATGGCCATCGACGGCAACCCCGACACCTTCTGGCACACCCAATGGCAGGCAGCCTCCCCTCCTCCACCCCACCATCTCACCATCGATCTCGGCTCGCTGCGGGCGATCGGCGGCTACGCCTACACTCCCCGCCAAAACAACGCAAACGGCCGGATCGCCGTCTATCAGGTGGACTCCAGCATCGATGGCACGAACTGGACGCCTGTCGACTCCGGCACTTGGACCAACGACACCGCCACCCGGACGTTCACCGGCCTGGTCGGCCTGCGCAAGGCCCGCTGTGAAATCGCCGGACCCGCCGGCACGCTGGGCGGCAATTTCGACGTGACGATCGCCTTCGATACCGACGTCCCGGATTTCACCGCCAGCGACCTGCTGGTGAGCGGCGGCACCGTCACGAAACTCCGTGGATCGGGCTACTATTACGTCGCCACGATTGATCCATACTCGGCTTACGTGGCTGTTAGCGTGCCCGCCGACGTCGCCAACACTTCCCTCCTCGGGAACTTCGCCTCCAACGCGTTGAACCTCGGGGATCCGAACGCCGGCCCGGTCGCGATCTTCACCGGGCTTCCCTCCGGCAGCGTCAACGGCCCAGTCAGCCTTGGCATCCGGTTTGACAAGGTTCCTGTTGGATTCTCCATCGCCAGCCTGTCCGCCGCCAACGCCGATCTATCAGCCCTGACCGGCGGCGGCACCAGCTACAACGTGCTCGTCAGCCCGGTCGCGGAAGGTTCGTTCTCCGTCACCCTGAACCCGGCAGGCATCACCGACAGCCAGGGTCACCCGATGACCACCCCCCTAACCGTCAACTTCCTCCACAGCGCTGACACGCTTTACGTCGAAGCCGAGCACGGAGTTCTCACCGGCGGCATGACGACTGTTAGCGACGCCGGCAGCTCCGCAGGCCAATACATCTGGCTCCCGGAAGGCGGCTCTCCGAACAACGAGCAAAATTTCAACAGCGCCCATTCCGCCACCTACACCTTCGTATTGCCGCGGTCGGGAAACTGGACCCTCGAAGGGCTCCTGCGATCCGACAATGGGTCCAGCAACTCGCTGTGGGCCAAAGTCGACGGCGGAGCGACCTACACTTGGGCCACCAACGTCGGTCAGCTCGGCACCGGAGTCTTTGCCTGGGATCCGCTCAGCAATGCAGCCACCACTCCGCCAAGCATCACCCTCATCGACGCTGACAACCGCAATGGCAGCTTCGAGCTGCTAGGTGCCGAGCCCGGCGCGGTGAGCGCGGCCAAGGCCACCCATTGGGACAATGATCCGGACGGCGACGTGACCTACTGGAACCTGTTTCCCGGTGCCACCCCCTTCAATGACAGCGGCACCGAGATCAATGCGGGGCTTGCGACTAACGGCACCAAGCTGGCTTTCCTCCAGAACGGGAATGCGGCCTATAACATGACGAGCCATGTCATCCAGGCTGGCGATGTGTTCACCTTCCTGTGGGATTCCCGCAACGGTGCGGCACACAACGTTTCGCTGGTCTATGAAAATGGCGGAACCCTAACCGCGTTGGGGACCGCCGTCAGCAGCACGTCAACCGGCCTCAATAAAACAGGCACCTACACCGTGTTGGCGGGGGATGCCTCCATCGGCAAAACCGTCGGTATCAAACTCGCCAGCACCGGATTCTTTCCGAACCTGGACAACGTCCGCTTGACCGTGCAGCCCGCCTCCACCCCGCTCGTGGACCCGGTCATTCTCAACCTGACCGCAGGAACCCACACCGTGACCGTCTTTGGCCGCGAGGACGGCACGCGCCTCGACGCGCTGCGCTTCACCAGCGAGCGGCCCTTGGTCACTCTAACCAGTCCGGTGGTGGCAGTCGGCACCGGAAACATCGCAATTGGTGTTTCCTTTTCCGAGCCCGTCACGGGACTTACAACCGGGGACTTCTCCCTCGCCGGGGCCAGCGCGGTCTCGGTCACGGGGTCGGGTGCAAGCTACACCCTGACGGTCGCACCGGCTGCTGCTCTCGTCACCGCGATCCTCCCGGCAAACGCCGCCATCGACGCCGGTGGCAATCCCAGTTTCGACTCGAACACCGCAAGCATCATCGTCCGCAGCCACTTCGAACAATGGGCGCTCGACTCCGGATTGGGAGCAGCCGGATACCAAGACGATCCGAATGGCGACGGCCACCCCGCCCTGCTGGAGTTCCTGCTGAACCTCAATCCAAACGCTGCCGCGGCCGTCACCTTCAATCCCGTGGCCGGACCGACGGGTCTGCCATTGGCGAGCGTGGTCGACGGCCGCCTGCGGATCGAATTCCCCCGCGACTCCGCCGCCATCGCCGACGGCTATCGCTACATCGCCCAGTTCACAGGGGATTTCCAGAATTGGGACAATCTCGAAATCGGAGTATCCGTGCCGATGGCCAATGGCTGGGAACACATGACCATCGAGGACCCGAACCCCGCGCCCGGGCGGCGGTTCGTTAGACTCAAGCTGGCCTCGCCTTGACCCCGTAAGGAGGGTTGACCTCCGGTCAACCCGGGATGGAAAAGTTATGCGGCTTAGGTTGTGACTTCCCTGGAAGGCTCTAGGTTCCGCCTGATGAGGCATTTCCTATTCCTGTTTTCTTGCTGGCTGGCGCCGGCGACACCGCTCCTGTCCCAGGAAATCCCCCAACCGCCGCCACCGGTGGAGGGCGGAAAAAGCGCGGAGCGGCTGCGGACCTTGATTCCGGCCCTCACCGCGGCGGAAAAGGAACTGGACGCGGAACAGGATCGATTCGCCCAAGCGGTGACTCCGGACGAAAAGGCCGAGATCGCCACCGAGGTCGACCAGCAGCGCGAGCGGGTCAATCAACTGCGCGACAATTTCCGCACCCTGGCCACCGGGGTGGAAGAGGGCACCTACCTGAGCGAGGCGGAAAAGGCGGTATCCTGGCAGAAAAACCTGGAGGACATCGTCGCGCCCATCAGCCAAGGCGTGCGCGAGATGACCGCCGGTCCGCGGCAGATGGCGGAACTGCGCAAGGAGCTCGAGATCTGGAATGAACGCAAGCGCCTCAGCGATGCAGCGATGGCCCGCTTGGAGGAAGTCGCCGCATTCATCGATTCCGAGGAGATCCTGGGGGAACTCGAGGGAGCCCGCAAGTTGTGGAACAGCCGCCAGGCGGAGACGGAAAGCCGGATCCAGGTGCTGACCCAGCAGATCGAGGAGCGGGAAAAGAACGACCCCTCCACCTGGGAGGCAGTCTCCGGTTTTTTCGCGGATTTCTGGCGCAGCCGCGGCCTCAATCTCCTGCTGGCGATCTTCGCCGCGGTGACGGTGTTCCTGTTTTCCCGGAGGATTTACCGGTCGGTGAGGCGGTTCAGTCCGCTGCATCGCAAGGGAGGAGGCAATCTCGCAGCGCGCTCGGCCGACCTGCTAGGGGCGGCGGTGTCCGTCCTGCTGGCGTTGTTGTTCGTGATCCTCGTCTTCTATCTGCGCGGCGACTGGCTGTTGCTGACGCTCACGGTCCTCGCGATCCTCGGCATCCTGTGGGCGAGCAAGGAGGCGCTGCCGCCATACATCGACCAGATCCGGATGATCCTGAACCTGGGCCCGGTTAGACAGGGCGAGCGGCTGGTTTACGACGGAATCCCGTGGCGGGTGGACCGGCTGAATTTCTACTGTGAATTCACCAATCCGGATCTATCCGGCGGCCTGCTGCGGCTGCCGATACGCGATGTCATGCCGCTGCACTCGCGCCCGGTGGTGGCGAAAGAGCCATGGTTTCCGACTCACGAAGGAAACTGGGCGAAGCTGGAGGATGGAGTCTTCGGCAAGATCATCCAGCAGACCCCGGATCAAGTCGTCGTCCTGCGCCTGGGCGGAAGCCTGAAGACCATTCCCACCCGCAAATTTCTCGAGCAGAATCCGGAAAACCTGTCGCACGGCTTCCGCATCTCCGTCACCTTCGGAATCGATTACCAGCACCAGTCAATCTGCACCACCGGCGTACCGGAAATTTTCCAGAAAGCGGTGGAGCATCGGCTGATCGAAGCCGTGGAGAGGGAAAACCTCCGCTCGCTGAAAGTCGAGTTCGCCCACGCGGGAGCGTCATCCCTCGATTACGCCATTCTCGCGGATTTCACCGGCGAGGTGGCGTCCCGCCTGAACGTGCTCGAGCGGCTGATCCACAAAACCTGCGTGGAAGTTTGCAACGAGCATGACTGGGTGGTGCCCTTCACTCAGATCACGGTGCATCAGGCGTGATTTCGGCCGGAAACTGCCTCCGAAACTTTTTCCTCGTCCTCCCGCCCGCCCTTCCCCCACCCTCCCGCCGCAATGCTCAAGGCCGGAATCGTAGGACTACCCAATGTCGGTAAATCGACACTCTTCAATGCTGTCACCCGCACCCGCAAGGCGATGGCGGCGAACTTCCCATTCTGCACCATCGATCCGAACGTCGGCATCGTCAGCGTGCCCGATCCGCGGCTCGCCGTGCTGTCGAAGATTTCCGGCTCGCAAAAGCTGGTGCCGACGGCGATCGAGTTCGTCGATATCGCCGGGCTGGTGAAAGGCGCATCCGAAGGTGCCGGTCTCGGCAACCAGTTCCTCGCAAACATCCGGGAAACCGACGCCATCGTGCAGGTCGTCCGTTGTTTCGAAAACGACGACATCATTCACGAACTCGGCAGCGTTGATCCGATCCGCGACATCGACATCATCAATTCCGAGCTGATCCTCGCCGACATGGCGTCGCTCGAAAAGCGCCGCCATTCGCGCGAAAAGAAAGCCAAGGGCGGGGACAAGGAGGCGAAGAAGGAAGTCGAGCTGATCGACATCATCATGCCCCATCTCGATCAGGGGAAACCGGCTCTAACAATCGATTTCACCGATGACGACAAGGCGATCGTGAAGGAATTCTTCCTGCTTTCCTCGAAGAAGACGATCTACGCCTGCAACGTCGCCGAAGACGAGCTTGCCGGAGCGATTGAAAATCCTGACTCGCACCCGCAAGTCGCCCGCGTCCGCAAGTTCGCCGCCGAGCACACCGGCTCCGAAGCGGTGGTGATTTCCGCCCGCATCGAGGAGGAGCTCAGCGACATGCCCGTCGAGGAAGCCAACGAATTCCTGGCAGACATGGGCGTGACCGATTCCGGCGTCTCGGCGCTGATCCGCGGCGTCTATCATCTGCTAGGCCTGCGCACCTACCTCACCACCGGCGTCCAGGAAACCCGCGCCTGGACAATCGTCGCCGGCGACAAGGCCCCCGCCGCCGCCGGCGTCATCCACACGGATTTCGAGCGCGGCTTCATCGCTGCGGAAATCGTCCACTACGACGACCTCGTCGCCGCCGGCAGCATGTCCGCCGCCAAGGTCGCCGGGAAAGTCCGGATCGAAGGCAAGCAATACGTCATGAAGGACGGCGACGTCGTCGAGTTCCGGTTCAACGTGTAAACTCTTCACACCCGCCTTGCCATGGGGGGCCGGTGACGTATGGTCGCCGGCGAGCCAGTCATGACGCCGTTTTTAAGGAAGATCCTCGGGATGAATTGGGTGCTCGTGCTGGTGATGTACGGGCTCCTGATTTTCGGCGTGTTCATGATCGAGAGCGCGGCGCGACACGTCTCGGTGACCAAGGAAAACCTCGCCCAGTTCGGCAGCGCGGGGGCTTATTTCGCCACCAAGCAGAAGTCCTTCATCCTGGTCGGCAGCATCGCGTATTTCGTCGCCGCGTTCGTGGATTACCGCTGGATCCGCTGGCTGGGCATCCCGTTTTATGTTGTCAGCATGGGGTTGATGCTGGTGGCGATGCAGCAGGACGATTCGGTACACCAATTGAGAATCGGAGGTTTTTCGTTTCAACCGGCGCAACTCGGCATCACAGCCGGGATCCTGTTGATCGCGTGGCTGGTCCAGGATTTGCCGAAATTGCACCGCTGGTTCGGCGCACCGTTCATCCGCATTGGCATCATCGGTGTGGTCGCTGCGGTGCCGTTCCTGATGGTCATGAAAATGGGCGATATGGGCTCGGCGCTGGTCTGGATCCCGGTGCTGATCGTCGCCTTGCTCATCGGCGGCATCCCGTTCCGCTACTTGTCGTTCATGACCTTCCTCGGGGCCGGGATCATTCCACTGCTCTACTTTGTAGCCTTGCCCTTGGTTTCCAAGCGTGGTCCGGAACGGATCGATGTCTGGCTGCGGATGATGCAGGGCCGCGAAGTGGATATCAGCGGCGATGCCTACGCGCCGCACAATGTCTCGATGGCCGTTGGCAAGGCGGGGTGGAAAGGAATCGGCTGGAATTCCAAGTCGAAGAATTCACTCCACGAAAAGGGCTTCATCCCGCGGGACACCGCCCACAACGACTACATCTTCGCGGTCATCGCGGAGGAACTCGGCTTCCGGGGCAGCTTGTTGCTGCTCACGGCGTTCGCGCTGCTGATGATCCAAGGGCTTTTCATCGCGTTTTACAGCCGGGATGTGTCCGGACGTTTGCTGGTGTGCCTCGTCGTCGCGTTGTTTTTCGCACACGTTTTCGAAAGCATCGGGATGTGCGTCCTGATCATGCCGATCACCGGAATCCCGCTGCCGCTGGTCAGTTACTCCGGGACCTTCGTGGTAATCTGCATGTTTCTGCTAGGACTGGTGCAGAGCGTGTGGATCCACCGGCATTGGAAGCCGGAGATCGCGGTGAAACAGGCGGAAGCCTAAACTCCACCCAACGCCTCGTCGATGACCTCCAGCATGAAATCCGCGTCCGCCTGATGGATGCACATCGGTGGTTTGATGCGCAGGGTGTTGCCGAAGAGGCCACCCTTGCCGATCAGCAGGCCGAGGTCCTTGCACTTCTCGAACACGGCGGCACATTCGTCCTTCGCCGGTTCCTTGGTCGTGCGGTCCTTCACGAGCTCCAGGCCTAACATCAATCCCTTGCCGCGGACTTCGCCGATGATTGAGTGCTTTTCCGCGAGCTTGTGGAATCCGGCGGTTAGGTAGGCGCCGATCTGAAGCGAGTTCTGTTGGAGCTTCTCCTTTTCGATCACGCGCAAGACCGCACGACCTTGCGCCATCGATACCGGATTGCCGCCAAAGGTGTTGAAATGGATGCGGCTGGCTAACACCTGTGCGATCTCCGGTGTGGTGACGACCGCAGCCAACGGACAGCCATTGCCGATGCCTTTGGCCATGGTGACGATGTCGGGCATCGCTCCTTGCGTTTCGAATCCCCAAAAGTGTGTGCCGGTGCGGCCGAAGCCCGCCTGGACTTCATCGGCAATACACAATCCGCCGAACGAGCGGGCTTGGGCGTAGGCTTCCTTCAGATAGCCATCGGGGAAAACCACGGTGCCGCCGACGCCTTGGATCGACTCGGCGATGAATGCCGCGATTCTTCCGGAGGTCGCGTAGCGGACGGTTTCGCCAATGTCGGCGGCGTATTTCTTGCCGGCTTCCGGATCGTTCATGCCAAACGGGCCGCGGTATGAATCAGGCATCGCGGCATGGTGGACGCCGTGGGAGTGCGGAACATTGAACTTCCACGTGTGATGGGAGGTCAGGGCCATCGCGCTCGGGCTGCCGCCGTGGTAGGCGTTGCGCAGGGCGATCACGTCGTAGTTCTGCGTGTAGGCGCGGGCCATCAACACGGCGAGGTCGTTGGCCTCGGAGCCGGAGTTCACGAAATAACAGACTTTAAGATCGCCCGGCATTTTCGCCGCGAGTTCCTTCGCGTAAAGGGCGATGCCCGGATTCAGATAGATCGTGGTGGTGTGGTTGATCGTCTCGTTCTGGAGCGTGGCGGCGGCTAACACCTCCGGGTGGCAATGACCGACGCTCACGGTGACGATCCCGCCGAAACCGTCGAGATAACGTCTGCCGGTTTCATCGAAAAGATACTGGGCCTTGCCCTCCACGATCGCGACCGGCTTCATGTAGTAGTGGAAGATCGCCGGGTTCACGAACTCCTTGCGCAGCGCGAGGATCTCCTCTGGCGAGGGACCGTTGTAGGGCATCGGCGTGTAATCGAACGGAGGAAGCTTGGGCATGCGGGTGGGATGTTAGCGGTGAACGGGAACGGGCGAGATCTTGCGGAAAAGAAGGTAAAGGGCGAAGGCGAGGCCAAAGCCGACAAACCACGCTTGTTGATAGAGGGTGATGAGAAACGGGTGGGTGCCGGCGATGACTCCGGTCTGGGCGAGGAAGCCGGGCAGGTTCGGCAGCACGGCGAGAGCGAAGGCGGCAAGAGCGGCGAGGCTGAATCCCGCGGTGTAGGTGTAGATGCCTCCGGTTTGATAGAGATGCTGGATATCGAGATGTTTTTTGCGGAGCACGAAGTAGTCGGCGATCATGATCCCGGCGATGGGACCCAGCAGCGCGCCGTAACCGATGAGCCAGCTGAAAATGTAGCCGTCCGGATAGGCGACCAATCTCCACGGCCTGATCGCGATGCCTATGACGGCGGTGATGAGGCCGCCGGTGCGGAAGCTGATTTTCCGCGGGGCGAGATTGGAAAAATCATTGGCGGGCGAGACAACGTTGGCGGCGATGTTGGTGGAGAGCGTGGCGACTGCCAGAATGACGAGGGCCACGGCGGACAGCGGTTTGCTGCCGATTTTCCCGACGACATCGACCGGGTTCCAGATGGCTTCGCCGAAGATCACGACGGTGGCTCCGGTGACGACGATCCCGACGAAGGAGTAGAATGTCATGGTAGTCGGCAGCGCGATGGATTGCCCGATGATCTGGGCGCGTTGGGATTTCGCATAGCGGGAAAAGTCGGGGATGTTGAGCGAGAGCGTGGCCCAGAACCCCACCATGGCGGTGAGACCCGCGCCGAAACCGACCCACGAGACGGGCGTGGCCGGGGACGATGACGCGAAGACCGGACCGAATCCTCCCGCCTTGGTGACCGCCCAGATCATGAGGAGAAGCCCGACTAACAAAAGAAACGGCGCGCTGAGTTTTTCGAGCCATTTGATCGACTCCATGCCATTCCAAATGAAAAGCACGTTCACCGCCCAGAAGCCGAAAAAGCAAGCGAGTTGGAGAGCGGTGACGCCAGGTGAGTCGGGAGCTTCGATTCCGAAAGTAATCGCAAGCGTTGCGTAAATCGCGGCTCCGCCCAGCCAGGTCTGGATGCCGAACCAGCCGCAGGCGACCAATCCGCGGAGCAGCGCGGCGACGTTCGCACCGCGGATGCCGAAGCTCGCCCGCAGCAGGACCGGAAAGGGAATGCCGTAGGCGGTGCCCGGGTGGGCATTGAGCGTCATCGGAATGAGGACGATGAGATTCCCCAGAAAAATCGTTAGGAGGGCCTGCCACCAGCGCATGCCGTTGCCGATGAGGCTGCTGGCCATCATGTAAGTGGGGATGCAGACGGCCATGCCCACCCAAAGCGCGGCGATGTCCCAGCGCGACCACGTCCGCCGGTCTGGTGGCACCGGGGCTAGATCCTTGTTCGTCAGGGTGGCGTCGGCGTCCATGTCAGGGCTTGGGCTCGCGGTGCAGGAACTCCCCCCAGCCGGTCTCTCCGCACCATGTGCCGTCGCGCACCATCACCTTGCCGCGGACGGTGACGACTGCGGCGCGGCCATGGATTTCGCGGCCTTCGAAGGCGGAGTAGTCGGTGGCCATCGAGTGGGTGGCGGCGGAGATTTTTCCAGTCCATGCGGGATCCCAGATCACGATGTCGGAATCGCTGCCAACCGCAATGGTGCCTTTCCGTGGATAGAGCCCAAAAATCTTCGCGGGCTGGGTGCTCGCGCAGCGGACCAGCGTTTGGAGATCGATCCGACCGCGGCAGACGCCTTCGGTGTAGAGCAGCTTGACGCGTTCCTCGACGCTTGGGATGCCGTTAGGGATGAGCGTGAAGTTTCCGGCCTTGTCGGCAGGCTGGCCATTGGCATCCGTGCATTTCGCCGCATCGGGGTGCCCCATGTGCTTCTGCGGGGAAAAATCGAAGGGCGCGTGATCGGTGCCCACCGTGTTGACGGTGCCGTCGGCTAGACATTGCCACAGGAAATCACCGTGCTCCTTCGAGCGGATCGGCGGGCTCATGACATATTTCGCGCCCTCGAAATCCGGCAGCTCCGCGTAACCGCTGTCCAGCGTTAGATATGGCGCGACCGTTTCGATCCACACCTTCACCCCGCGCTTGCGGGCGGCGGTGATCGCCTCCACCGCGGGGATGCAACTGGTGTGGACGACGTAAACCTCGGCACCGGTTAGTTCGGCGAAGGTCATCAGGTGGTGGCAGCCCTCCGCTTCCACACTGATGGGGCGCGACGGCTCGTGCCACTCGGGCCCGGTCTTGCCCTCGGCGACAAGCCTTTTCTGGGTCTCGGAAACGAGGTCCGCGTTTTCGCAATGCGCGGTGACGACCACACCCAGTTCCTTGGCCAGCGCCAGCGTCTGATAGAGCTCCGTGTCCTCGATGCCGAACGCGCCTTTGTAAGCGAGGAAGACTTTGAACGAAGTGATCCCCTCCTCTGCCACGATGGTTTTCAAAGCATCGGCCGTTCCGTCTTCGAACCGCGTCACGCCCATGTGAAACGTGTAGTCGCACGAGGAAATGCCCTCGGCCTTGCTTTTCCACAACCGGATCGCCTCCAGCGGATCGTCGCTGCGGGCCGGGCAACACATTTCTATCAGTGTGGTCGTCCCGCCCATCAGCGCGGCCTTGCTGCCGGTTGCGTAGTCGTCCTTCGAGAAGGTGCCCATGAACGGCAGATAGATGTGGACATGCGGGTCGATGAATCCGGGGAAAACATACTTGCCCATCGCGTCGATGATCTCCGCATCCGGTGGGGCGGGCAGATTCACTCCGATATCCACAATCAATCCATCGCGGCAGAGGATATCGGAGACGAAATGAACTCCCTCCGCATTGACGATGGCTCCGTTTTTGATGAGCAGGCTCATGATTTTTTATTTCGCCCAGATTTCCCCATCCCCGTAGCCGAACCAGCGGGTGGTGGTGGTTTTCCGTTGGGTGTAGAACTCGACGCCTTCCTTGCCCTGGATGTGCAGGTCGCCGAAGAACGAATCATTCCAACCGCTGAAAGGGAAGTAAGCGAGCGGCGCGGGAACGCCGACGTTGATGCCGACCATGCCCGCACTGACGTTGCGGCGGAATTCGCGGGCGGCTTTGCCGGAGTTGGTGAAAATCGCGGCCCCATTGCCAAACGCCTGGCGGTTCGCCGCGGCGATCGCCTCGTCCAACGTCTTCGCCCGCATCACGGCGAGCACCGGGCCGAAGACCTCGGTTGCCATCAGCGGGTTGGATTGCTCGACGTGATCGATCAACGTCGGGCCGAGGAAAAAACCTTCCGGTGCGTCGTCCACCTGGGCCGTGCGACCGTCTGCGAGCACCATGGCACCGGCGCGCTCACCCGCGTCGATCAATCCGGAAACCCGGGTCTTGTGTTCGGCGGAAATCACCGCGCCCATGTCGGGTTGGGACTCCCTAACGTCAGTTGGGCCGGTCTTCATCGCCTTCACGAGATCTGCCAGTGCGGGGAGAAGTTTCTCCCCGGCATCGCCCACTGCCACTGCAGTGGAGCCCGCCATGCAACGTTCCCCCGCGCAACCGAATGCACCGTCTTTCACAGCTTCCACCGTGCGGTCCACATCGGCGTCGGGCATCAGAATGATGAAATTCTTCGCGCCACCGGCGGCTTGCACCCGTTTGCCGTGTAGAGTTCCCTTACGATGAATCTCGCGTGCCACCGGTGTCGAACCGACAAAGCTGACCGCCTTCACATCCGGGTGTTCCAGGATGGCATCGACGCATTCGCGGCCGCCGTGGACGATGTTCATCACGCCGGGAGGCAGGCCCGCCTTCTCTAGCAGGGTGATGACCCGCTGCATCGTGAGCGGAACTTTCTCGCTGGGTTTGAGGACGAATGTGTTGCCGCAGGCAATGGCGATGGGCCACATCCACATCGGGACGAGCGCGGGGAAGTTGAACGGACAGATTCCCGCGACGACCCCGAGCGGATGACGGTCCGTGTGGCAATCGATGCCGCGGGCGATGTTTTCCAAAGACTCGCCCATCAGCAAGGTGGGAATGCCGCAGGCGAACTCCACGACTTCGATCCCGCGCCGCAGATCGCCGCGAGCTTCTGATAGAGTCTTGCCATGCTCGGTGGCGATCCCGAGGCAGAGTTCCTCGAACGCGTCATCCAACAGGATCTTCGCCCGGAACAGCACCTGCGCCCGTTCGTTAGGCGGCGTGTCGCGCCAGTCAGGAAAGGCCGCTTTGGCCGAGGCCACGGCCAGATCCACTTCTGCCGCGCCGCACATCGGGACGCTGGCGATGACGCTGCCGCGGGAAGGATTGAAGACCGGACTGCCGGATTTGTTCGCGGGATTCACCCACTTGCCGCCGATGTAGAGCGGGCAAACTTGGCTTTCAGACGAACTCATGTGGGTTGATGGACGGAGATTGGCACGATTGAACCTATTCAGCGTATTCCATGCCATTCCGGCAAGTCCTTAACCCTGAAAATTCGCCGTCGTCGGCATCCGTGAAGTCGGATCGGAAAATTTACTTTACGCGACAAAGTAACCTGCAAGCATCGCAGCACCATGAAGATTATTTCAGCCATTTCCATGTTAGCAATGCTTCCCGTTTGCGCCGCCGAGAAAGCTTCGGACAAACCTGACACCCAGCCCCCGGCCGTGGTCACGGTGGGAGGTCAAGTCCGTCGTCCCGGCCCGGTTCCCTATCAGAAGGCCCTCACGATCTATGCCGCGATCCAAGCGGCGGGCGGCGCCACGGAGTTCGGGTCGATGCGCCGGGTGAAGATCATTCGCGACCGGAAAGTCACGACCCACGACCTGACGAAAGACGAGTCCAAGGTCTTTCTGACCCATGGCAACGACACCATTGAAGTTCCCCAGAAGAACCTCATCGGCCGTTAGATGTTCGCCTTTGCAAATGCCCGCATCGATTTCCCGGGATTTTTCCTGGAGGGAATTTCGGCGGAAATCCTGATCCGCATGGGACTCGCCGCTGTTGCAGGCGCAATCCTCGGGATCGAGCGCGAGCGCCACGGCAGGGCGGCCGGATTGCGGACAACCCTGTTAGTCAGCATGGCGGCCTGCATCGCGATGATTATTTCCGACCAGTTTTACCGGGATAGCTTCGCCCGAAACAGCGAGAACAGTTGGCACCCTGACCCGGCGCGGCTGGCGGCGGGGGTCTTGGCGGGCATGGGTTTCCTCGGTGCCGGTGTGATCATCCGGCAGAGTGACTACATGATCCGCGGCGTGACAACGGCGGCCACACTTTGGTTCGTGACCATCATCGGACTGGCCTTCGGAGCCGGCGCGATCGGCGTCGGACTGGTCGCGCTGGTGAGTTCGGTGTTGATTCTGGGATTGATCCCTTATTTCGAATCGATGATCATAAACGACTGGTACTCGGATCTTGGGGTGGCATTTGCTCCGTCGATCTGCTCGGTGGAAATGCTCGTCAAGGCCTTGGAACCGTTAGGCGTTAAAGTGAAGGGAATCGACATCGACGAAGACTTGGAAGGAGACCTCTGCCAGGTCACCTTGCATCTGCGATACAAACGCAAAGGCATGGTGGCGTTCACGGATACCATCACCGGCGTGATCCGCGCCGTGCCCGGGGTGAGCCGGATTTCGTTCAAGAGTTAGAGCTCGCTGAAGCGCGAACTCCGGATAGGTTTTCGGGCAGTCCAATCGACTGCCCGGAGTCCAAGCTTCAGCTTGCTCTTATTGTTGGTTGTTAGCGCGACAATGCGTTCGACTGCTTCACGAAATCATCGCCGTTCCACTCCGCATCGCTTTTCACCATACCGCTTTCCTTCGCGGCGGCTTCCTCGGCCTTGCGAGCCAGTTGCTTGCTGACGAGATCGGCGTGGGTGGTGAAATACGGGAGGCTTAGGCCCTTGAAATCGCTGATGGTTTCAAATCCCTTGCCTTCCATGAACTCCAGCAAGCCTTCGCAAAGATCCTTGGCCATGCCGTAACCGAACTTCATGACGCCGGTGCAGACCTGCACAGTGTCGCTTCCTAGCAGAATGAACTGCGCGGCATCGCCCCCCGTCTCCACACCACCGAGTCCTGATAGACTGCGGCCGGGATAATCCTTTTTGATGAGCTGGGCGATTTCCATCACCATCCGCAAGGCGATCGGCTTGACCGCCTTGGACGAGTAACCGCCGGGGGTCGTGTAGCCTTCGACGGAAGGTTCGGGGCGGAGGGTGTCAAGGTTCACGCCCATGACGCTGCGGATCGTGTTGATGGCACTAACACCATGGCAACCGGCGCGCAAGGCGGCGGCGGAAGGCTCCTCGATGTGCGTCACATTGGGTGTCATTTTGGCCCAGACGGGGATCTTTGAAACGCCCATCACCCAACCGCAGACTTCCTCGAGGATGGCGGGATCCTGGCCCATGGCGGCCCCCATCTTTCGCTCCGGCAGGCCGTGAGGGCAGGAGAAATTCAATTCGAAGGCATCGACGCCGGCATCCTGGCAACGCCCGATGATCTCACACCAAGCGTCCTTGTTGTATTCCTCCATCACCGAAGCGATAAGGATTCCTTCGGGATGGGCGTCCTTGGCTTCCTTGAACTCGTCCAGCCAGACTTCGAATTTGCGGTCGCTGATGAGCTCGATGTTTTCCCAGCCGATGACTTCCTTGCCATCGCCCGCCATCAGCTTGGCGTAGCGCGGGCTGACGTTGACGACCTTGGAGGAATCGAGGCTAACGGTTTTCGCGATCACGCCGCCCCAGCCTTCCTTGAAGGCGCGTTTGATGACCTTGACGTTGGTTCCCGGAGGCCCGGAGCCGATCACGAAAGGGTTGGTGAACTTCAGGCCATCGACGGTGGTTGCAAGGGTGCTCATGAGTTTTCCAAAGGAGTGATTGGAGAAGGCTATTCCAGCTTGATCCATGCCGAAAGCCAGAAATCATCCGATCGGCAGCCAGAGCTCGATCATTGATGGGAACTTGTGGGTGAGTCCTTTTAAATCGATGGAGGCATTCATTTCGCGAAAGTCTCGCCTTCCGGAGTCCTGCGCCATGCGAAGTATCCGTCCAGCACCTCCAGCGCGGCGGCACTCGGCACGGGACCGGGATAGGCCTTGTCTTTGAAGTACATCACCTGCCGGTCGGCATCGGTGAACTGCGGCCATTTCGGAACACCCTCGCCATTCGGGTCGCCGTGTTTCGCAAAATTGGTCCAGTAGGTAGCCACGGTTTCTGAAATCGCGAAGTCGCCGGGAGTGTGCCTGCCATCGTTGCGGTTGAGTGTTTGGAAAACGTAAGGCACATCGACGCCGTGCGGCATGCCATGATCGGCCTCGGGCGTGCCTTCGGGGCGCTTGGGATGCTGGTCGAAATAATAGTAGAACACCTTTGATCTCCCCGTCTTCGCCTGAAGCCGCGCCCATGCCCAGGTCTGCCAACCGAAGGCGGCGTCGCGCATCAGATCGCGGGCGGACTTCGGCACGGAATCCTTGCCGGGCGGGTAGGCGGCGATGAGTTTCTCGGCGAACGTGCCGTAGCGTTTCGCGACGTTGGCACGGAACTCGTCCGGAGTCTTCTCGCGGGAAAAACTGAGTCCTTCGTCCGAGTTGTAGCCCACCAGAATCGGCGTGTCGTTGTATTTTCCAGCTTCGTAGAGCTTGAATTGGTCGTCGGGAATCACCCGGCCATCGACGATCGGCCAGCCGCGGCCGCCGGGGAGTTTGTCGGGGGTGATCTTGCGGAGATCGGCGATGGTTTCCACGCCGGCGGACTTCGCATAATCGACTCCGGAACGCTCGGCATCCGCCAGGCGCCGCATGTTTTCGCCGGGAAAGGTGGTCGGGCGCGAGGGACCGAAGGAACCGCCGCTCTGCGAGATTGCCCCGTGGAAAAGACCTTCTGCCTCCGGCGACGCACACAACATGCTAACCGCGATGCCGCCGGCGGATTCACCGAAGATGGTGACCTTCCCGGGATCGCCGCCGAAGGCCGCGATGTTGTCTTTCACCCATTGAAGGCCCGCGATCATGTCCTGCAGACCATAGTTTCCGGAAACCTTATGAGGAGACTCCGCACTCAGCTCCGGGTGGGCGAGGAAACCTAACGAACCAACCCGATAGGCGATGCTCACCAGCACCACGCCCTTCCGCGCCAGGTGCTCGCCGTTGTGGGTTGGATCGGAAGTGGAACCACCACCGAAGCCGCCGCCGTAAATCCAAACCAACACCGGCACGCGCTCGTCCGCCGATTTCGCAGGCGTCCAGACGTTCAGATAGAGGCAATCCTCACTGGTGTTGGGGGAATTCGGCGCGCCTTGGATCGGCTTCGGCGAGAATTTCTCCGCCTTCCGCACACCTTCCCATTTTCCGGCCGGTTGCGGGGATTTCCAACGCAGATCACCCACCGGCGGCGCGGCGAACGGGATGCCGCGATAGATGGTTAGGCCTTCCGCGGATGTGCCTTGCAGGAGACCCTGTTCGACCTTGATGGGAGCTTGCGCGAGGGCCAACGGTGCGGCGACCAAGGTGAAAAGAGATGCGAAAATCAGCGGGGGTTTCATGAAATCTGGATGTCGGATGAAATCAGGGTTTCCTCCAAAGGTTTGGCAGGAAACGTTCGTGCAGGAGATGTCGCCAAGTGGCCCAGTCGTGGCCGCCGTGGCCGCCGACGTAGTATTCGTGGGTGATCTTGTGATTTTCGAGCGCCTTGCGCAGAGCCTCGCTCCGCTCGCCGAACCGGCCCTTGGCTTCGACCGTGCCGAGACCCACAAACAGATAGTCGACCTTGTTGTTCATCTCGGGATCGTTGAGGAATTTCGCGAGGGACTTCTCGCTGTCGGCGTCGCCCGCGCTGAGCACGCCGAAGGAGCTGAAGAGGTCGAGCGAATTGAACCCCACGAACATCGTGTGCCGGCCGCCCATCGACAGGCCGGAAAGCGCGCGGCCTTTCGGATCCTTGCGGACGGAATACTCCTTCTCCACCAACGGCAGGACGTGATCCCGGAGTTCCGCCTCGAAGCGCGGGAATGTCAGCTCCACGTGCTTCGGGTCGTTGCGGTGGACGACTTGGTTGTTAGGAACGGCGATCAGCATCGGGACCGCCTTTCCCTCGGCGAGCAGGTTGTCCATGATGAAATTCACGCGGCCGTCATAGATCCAGTTGGACGGAAGTTCGCCGCTGCCGCCGACCAGATAGAGAACCGGATAGGTCTTCGCGCGGTCGTATCCCGGCGGAGTGTAAACATAGAGCTCGCGCTCCCCGCCGGTGACCTTGGAGTGATAGACGTGGCGCGTCACGGCACCGTGGGGCACGTCGCGGGCGTCATAGTAGGCCGGTTCCTTGCCATGGACCACGAGCTGGCTGTACGGCGGCATGGCGGTGAACGCGGCAACGGTGTTGTTGGGATCGGTGATCTGCACGCCGTCCACCTGCAGATGATAGGCATACATGTCCGGCCGCAGAGGGCCCACCGTAAGCGTCCAGATTCCATCCTCCCCTTTGGAGAAAGGGACGGGCTCCCGCTTGTCGAGAGCGGTTAGAAGCGCCACGCCCGCAAGCCGCACCTGCTTCGCCTCGGGAGCTTTCAAGCGGAACGTCACGGTCCCGTCATCGCGCACGTCCGGTGAATTGAGCGGCGCGCTGAATGGGATGAGGTTCCCGGTGTTTTTCTGGGGGTTGTGGTCCAGATTGACGTTGGCCTGCTGCGCATCGGCAAAAGGCGACGCCAGGACTAACAAGGCTGCAAGGTGGGAGCGCATGGGTTATTCTTTCGAGGTTTTCTCGTGACTTTGGATGGAGAGCATTTTCTCACCGTAACGCTTCCCTAACTCCCGGGAGCCGGCGGAATTGAAATGCAATTGGTCCGGTTGGCAGGAAACCCCGGCCGAGGAAATGACATGGGAGTTCGGCAGTGTCTTGGGCAGCTCCCCGATGATCGCGTTCATGCCCGCGCACTTCCCTCCCTGATCCGCATTCACGGTTTCTCCGGCCAGCAAGGGAACTTCCGCTGCGTTGAGATCCAGATCCTTGATGAGATTGTCATAAACCGCCTTCACCTTGTCAGGCCATTCCTTGTCGCCGGGGTTGGACTCGCCCTGATGGAGAAGGATTCCCTTGATCACTCCGTCCTTCCGGGCCGTTTTGGCCTGATCGACCAGGAACTGATAGGGATTGCCGTCGTAAGCCTTGATCATGTTCTTCATCCACGGTTCGACTGTTTCCGCATAAGCGGCGAATGTCTCTTTTCCGAAAAGCTCGATCTTGCAGCCGGGCACGGCAACCTTCACCACTCCGACCCGGATGTTTTCCGGCAGGCCTGCCACCATGGTCTTGCCGAAACCATCAACCAGGCAGATGCCGCTGCCCTTCGCCGTGAGCGGCGGGACCGCATGATACCATTGGCCCTTCTTCCATTCGCGCGCTGGAGCGTCAAAGTCGGCAAGGGTTTGGAAGCGTTTGTCCACGGTGCGGTCGGCGTCATCCATTTTTCCGCCGCTCTCCATGTTCGACTGGCCGAAGCACAGATAGATGTGGAAATCCGGATCGGGGGCGGCAGCCGCGCCGGATGCCAGGAGAAATGCCGCGGCGAGGCTTGATAAGACCCATTGGGTTTTCATGTGGATTTTTAAGTATCGAGGCTCTTGAGATCGTAATTTCTATCAACGGAAACTGCGTGGCCGCGCGGATGGTGGAAAGCGAAATTCCATCGATCCGCTGAAAGGAAGTCCTCCCGATCCGCTTCGCACTTCCAGTTGATCCCTGAAACTCCTAACAACCTTTGCGGAGCATTTGAAAAGGGAACGTCCAAAGTCCGGACGTTCCCTTCCGGGATTCACGATCTTGGATTTCCCGAGCGTGCTCAGTTGGCGATGATTCCCGCCGCGGCCTCGGGAATATCGAAACTTGTGGACCCGACTCCGCTGAACTCGACTTTCGTGACACGGTTCACTTCCCGATCCTCACCGTTGAAGTTCATGCTTCCGGTTAGCGAAAGCTCGTAGCCCGTGAGGACACCGTTCGAGACGGTGAAACTCACCTTGCCGGCCGCGCCCGCGATTTCCGGAGGTGTGGGGCCGCCACCACCACCACCACCACCACCACCACCACCACCGCGGCGTCCGAATCCACCGCCCATGCTCATCAACTGGCCGGCCGCTTCGGCACCAAGAATCCCGTGGATGGTTCCGTTCTCGGATTTCAGTTCGGTGGCCTTTGCGACCAGATCCTTGGCCTCACTCGAAGGCTCCTTGAGGTTTTGGATCATCCGCGCCACCCAACGGCCCGGTCCTTGACCTTGCCCCTCGGCGGGCGGCTCCACAGCCGACCAACCTTGGTCACCGTGCATCGCGGCTTTACCCTTGCGGGTTAGCACTTTGATTTCCTGATCACGTCCCGGCATGCTGACAAGCATGAAGCCGCCACTGCCTTTTTTGCCGGTAGTGGTGCGGGCCCCCATGTTTCCAAACGTGGAGGTCTGGCTCCAGGCATAGCTCGTTGCCGCAGCCAGTTTTTCCGCGGCCGCGGCAAGGTCGGCGGCGACGTTAGCCGCAGGAGGCTGCTCGGCGGGTGCCGGGGCCTGCTCGGTGGAGGGTGCCGGGGTTGCGGGTGGGGTTTCCTGGGCTGACGCTCCCACGCTGGTGAGAACGCAAAGAATCAGGGATCCGAAGCAATGATGGGCTGGTTTCATGGTTTTTTTGGTAAGACTCAAAATGCAGCGGACTGAAACCCGCCGAACAACGTCCGGTTGCGCGTTTCGAACAAAAAATTTTCCCGCTCTGACTTGGCATCTCACCCGGGTTCAGGGCCGGCGAAATGCCACAGAAGAACCGCCGGGGATACCCGGGCTCCTCTCAGGTTTCCTCTTCGGGTGCCTTCGGCAACTTGTCCACCTCTTCGAGGAGGTTGACGATTTCCACCCCACGGACTGCCGAGGCGTCGTGGTGGAAACGAAGGACGGGCGTGGACTTGAGGACCACACGCTTCATGACCTTGGACTGGATCGAGCCGTGGTCTTTGTTCAACTTCACGATCACCGAGTTCGCCTCGCCGCCTAACACACCGATCCAGACCTTGCCTTCCTTGAGATCCTGGGTGACCTCGACCTCGCTAACAGTCACGAGGCGGTTGTTCCATTCGTAATCCTTCTGAATGACATTGCCGATTTCACGGCGGAGGAGTTCGTTGACTCGATCGAGACGGCGGGACATGGGAGGCGTTGAGAGTTTGGGGTTGAGAGTTGAGAGTTTGGAAAAGAGGAAGAGATCGAGAAACCGCGCGATGGCGCATTTCCAACTCTCAACTCTCAACCATCCACTCTCAACTTCTTCAGAGCGTTTGCGCGTATTTCTCGAGTTTGTAGCACTCGATGATGTCGCCTTCCTCGTATTCGTTGAAATCGCCGAGGCGGATGCCGCATTCGAAGTTGGTGCGGACCTCCTCGACCTCGTCCTTGAAACGGCGGAGCGTGGACATCCGGCCGTCGAAGACCGGGGTGCCGCCGCGGATGACCCGGGCGTGGGCCTTGCGGTGGATGCGGCCGTCGGTGACGAACGAGCCGGCGACACGGCCGCGGTTGAGTTTGAAAATCTGGCGGACCTCGGCGTGACCGATGACGGTTTCGCGAGTGAGAGGTTCCAACAGCCCGAGCATCGCTTCCCGGACCTGATCGATGAGTTCGTAAACGACCGAATAGAGCTTGATTTCGACGCCTGCGGCTTTGGCGGATTTCACGGCCTTGGCTTCGACCTTGACGTTGAAGCCGAGGATGATGGCGTCCGTGGAAGCGGCATAGGAAATGTCCGATTCAGTGATTGGTCCGGCGGCCGCGGTGATGAACGACGACTCGACCTTGTCGGAAGTGATGGCGAGCACCGCTTTCTTGATGGCCTCGACGGACCCTTGCACATCGCACTTGAGGATGAGTTTGAGCTGGGCCTTGCCGCCGCCATCGCGGACCATCGAATAGAGGTCCTCCATCCGGTTGCGGTGCTGGGGCTTGAGGCGGGTGAGTCGCTGGGCTTCCTGGCGCTCGCTGGCCAACGCTTTCGCCTCACGCTCGGTCTTCATCTCCGTTAGATGGTCGCCGACATTGGGAAGTTCCTCGAATCCGATGACCTCCACCGGCATGCCGGGATGGGCGCTTTTCACGGCCACGCCGCGGTCGTTGATGAGGGATCTGACTTTTCCAGCGTAGGGACCACAGATGAACGGAGTGCCGACCTTGAGCGTGCCGGACTCGACGATAACCGTCGCGGTGGTGCCGCGGCCGGGAACCACGCGGGCCTCGATGACGGCCGCGCGGGCGGTGGACTTCGGGTTGGCCTTGAGTTCGAGCACTTCCGCTTGCAGGGCCATCAGGTCGAGCAGGTCGTCCATGCCTTTGCCGGTTAGAGCGGAAACTTCGGCGAACTCGGTGTCGCCACCGAAGTCGGTGGTTTGCAGGCCTTGTTCGGCGAGCTGCGACTTCACCCTGTCCACATTGGCAGACGGGAGGTCGCACTTGTTGATGGCGACGATGATGGTCTTCTTCGCCTTCTTGGCGTGTTTGATCGCTTCAATCGTCTGCGGCATGATGCCGTCATTGGCAGCGACGACGAGCACCACGATGTCGGTGATGTCCGCACCACGGGCGCGCATGTCGGAGAAAATCGCGTGGCCAGGCGTGTCGAGAAACGTGATTTCCAGATCGTTGTGAATGACCTGATAGGCACCGATGTGCTGGGTGATGCCACCCGCTTCGCCGGCGGTGATCTTGGTCTTGCGGAGGAAGTCGAGGATCGAGGTTTTGCCGTGATCGACGTGGCCCATGATCGTGATGATCGGCGGGCGGTATTTCAGCAGATCGACAGGTTCCTCGACGACCACTTCCGGCTCCTTGATGACTTCGATTTCCTTGTGGAAGCCCTTGTCTTTGTCGCGCTTCTCGCGTTCGAAAACGAAGCCGTGGATCTCACAGATTTTCGCGGCGATTTCCGGTTCCAACGGTTGGTTAGGTGCCGGGAAGACTCCGATCTTGATCAGGTCCGCCATGATGTTGAACGGCTTCAACCCGAGTCGGGCAGCCAGATCAGGAACAAGAATCGGCGGTTTGATGACGATCAGCTTGTGATCCTCAGGCTCGCCACCGGAGACTGCCGCGGGAGGCTCTGTTGGGGGAGCCGGTGGCGGCGCGGAAATCTTCGGTGCGGGTTCCGCAGCCTTGACCGTGGCCTCGTCCTCTTTGTCGAGAAGCTTGGAGATGGTGCCGATCACCGCTTTGCCAGTGCGCGTGGTTTTGCGGACCTTCGGCTTCTTGTCATCCGCAAAAAGATCGAGGGCATTGGCCTTCTGCTCGTCCAGGACACTTGGGGCGGGCGGAATGACCTCTGCCTCCTTGCGCTGGCGCTCGCGGCGCGAAGGTTTCGCGGTCGTATCGAGCAAATCGAGGACCTTGGTTTTTTTGGGAGGACTGTCGCTATTTTCGGGCATCCGGCTTGTCGGCAGAGATTGGGAGAGTGATGGAGTGGGAATAATGTTAGGGAGTCGGGGAATCAGTCGTTAGAGGCGGCGGTGGCGGCGGAACCGCTGACGATGCCATGGGCACGGACGAGGATCGCTTCCGCGGCTTCCTCGGTGATCTCCAGGGCACCGGCAATGTAGTCGGCCGGCATGTCGATCACGAGCTCGGGATTGAAACCACCCGCGAGGGTGAGTTTGTTCGCCAGTTCGTCAGTGATGCCCAGTTGTTCACCGAGAGTGTGGGCGGCGCCACCGATTTTTTCCTTGAACTGCTCTTCCTTCGACTCGTCGCGGCGCACCTGGACGTCCCAGCCCATCAGGCGGGACGAAAGGCGGGCGTTCTGGCCCTTGCGGCCGATCGCCTTGCTGAGGTCGATTTCATCGACGGTGACGTGAACCGTGTGGCTATCCTCATCGACGGTGATCGAACGAAGCTCGGCGGGCTTGAGCGCCTCGCGGACAAACTCCTTGGGATCCTCGCTCCAACGGATGATATCGACCTTCTCGTTGTTGAGTTCGCGGACGATGTTTTTGACGCGGGCGCCGCGCATGCCGACGCAAGCGCCGACGGGATCGACCTTCGGGTCGCTGCTCCAGACGGCAACTTTCGTGCGGAAACCGGCTTCGCGGGCGATGCCGCGGATTTCCACGGTGTGGTCGGAAATTTCATTCACCTCGGCCTCGAACAGGCGGCGGTCGAAGTTCGGGTGGCTGCGGGACAGGATGATTTCCGGTCCGCGGCCTTCGTTTTCCACGGCCAGCACGTAAGCGCGGATGCGGTCGCCGATGTTGTAATCCTCGCCCTGCACACGCTCGCGGTTCGGCATGATGCCTTCGAACTTGCCGAGGTCGATCATCACGTCGTTGCGCTCGAAGCGGCGGACGGTGCCGGAAACCACGTCGCCGGCGCGATCCTTGAATTCCTCGTAAATCATTTCCTTCTCCGCCTGGCGGAGGCGCTGCATCATCGTTTGCTTGGCGGTCTGCACGGCGATGCGGCCGAAATCCTTGGGCGTGACGTTGAATTCCTGGATGTCGCCGGGTTGCGCTTCGGCGTTTTTCTTCACCGCCGTGGACATCGGGACTTCGTTGAATTTGTCCGCGTATTCCTCGTTCGCGACGACGGTCAGAACGGCATAAATCTTGGTTTCGCCCTTTTTTGTATCAACGGCGGCGCGCAGTGTTTCGATCGCGTCAGCACCCGGAACCATCTTGCGATAAGCCGAAATGAAAGCGAACTCGAGCGCGGCAACGACCTTCTCGCGGTCGATTCCTTTTTCTTTTTCGTAATACTCGATGAGGGCGACGATATCGTTGGTCATGGCGGGCGGTGGCTGCGGTCGCTGCTGATGTCTGGAGACGCAAAAGAGTGGGTGCGAGACCCACTCCTTTCTTTCGTCAGAAGCTGTGCGGGCAGCTTCTAGGCCAGCGGGATTTGAGTTGCAAGCCGAAACTCGGACGCAACAGAGCGGGGAAAAGCCGGAAAATTCTGAATTCGCTAGCGGCGCTTCACACGGTTTCTGCCCAGCTTCCTCACGAGGATTACAATCCCGACTGCAACTCCCGTGAGTCCGGCCAACCAAATGGCGATCTTTACTTTCCTCCGAAACACTCCGCGGCGGATCGCGGATTCGCTTTCCGCGATCTTTGCGGTGATGGCCGCCGTATCGGCATATCCGTAATCCCTGGCCATTTTCAGAAGCTCGATGCCCGACTCGACGAGCCTTGTCTGGCATTCGAGCCAGCCAAAAGTGAACAACAGATCCGCAACGACAGGATCCGGCGCCTTCACGAAGATCATCCGTTCCGAAAGTTGATAGGCGAGGGCGGTGCGGATCTGGTCGATCGAGTAGGATTCGCCGGCAATATCGATCCGGGATTTCTTCGAGAGATTGGCGGGTAGCGGAAGGATGGGATTTCGTCGCAGGCTATCCGGATCTTCCCTCATGCGAATCTTCGCCACGAGGATCTCGCGGTGCAACCATTCCGTGCCCGAGTGGGATTCGGGATTCCTTCGAATTCCTTCGAATTCCTTCGGCAATCCATTTCAAAGCATTTTCCAGATCACCCGCCAACTCGTAGGCCGTCCCCAGATTGGCGGCGGTGGTGTAACGCCCTGGATATTCGGCTTCCTGCTTGTGGAACCGGGCGACGGACTCGGAATACTGACCGCGAGCGATCATTTCCACTCCATCGGATTCTCCATCGGAAAATGCCTCGGGAATGTCTTTTCCCCCATCGGACCGCCAGCGGCGCTCGACCGAAAGCTTGGCCAGACGATCTTCCGGAGATTCGGAGATCGATCTAGCAAGGTATTCCGCAATGAATTGGCTGCGTCCTTCGCCTTCAATACTGCCCAAAAAACGGGCTTCGTGCCCATCCATGGACGTGCCCTCGATCCAAATGCAGGCGCTGGCTTGAACGGATAGAAAGGGAATGAGGACGACAGTGGGAAGTTTCATGGAGGAATCAGGACAAGACCAACATTATTAGAAATGCCGCCGCACCTCAAACGACGGGTGGCTTTCCACCACCTCGGATCGCGGGAACTCCCCTTCGAAATCCGGCAGCCACGTGTCGCCTTCGTGACTTTCGAAAACGTGGCTCACCAGCAGATCGTCCAAAAGCGGTAAAAATGCCGCATAGATTTCCGCCCCGCCGATGATGAACACCTGACCGTCAATCCCCGTCAACGCTGCGAGCTCTTCCGGCCGATGAATCACCTCCACCCCTTCCGCGCTCCACGACACGTCGCGGGTCAGCACGATGTTTCGCCGCTTCGGCAGCGGCCGCCCGATCGATTCGTAGGTCTTCCGGCCCATCACGATCGGATGACCCGATGTCGTCCGCTTGAAATACGCGAGATCGTCCGGCAAATGCCACGGCAGGGTGCCCGCCCGGCCGATCACCCGCTCCGGGGTCATCGCCACCACCGCAGTTAGACGGATGCTCATTTTCAAACGGCCACCGGCGCCTTGATGTGCGGGTGCGGATCGTAGTTTTCCAGGCGGATGTCGTCGATGGTGAACGCGTCGATGTCCTTCACGTTCGGATTGAGCCACAAGGTCGGCAAGGCCCGCGGTTCGCGGCCAAGCTGGACCTCCGCCTGCTCCAGATGATTCGAATAGAGATGGACATCGCCGAAGGTGTGGACGAAGTCCCGCGCCTCGTAGCCGCAGACGTGGGCGATCATTTTTGTTAGCAAAGCGTAGGACGCGATGTTGAACGGCACCCCGAGAAACAAATCAGCGCTCCGCTGATAGAGCTGGCACGAAAGTCCGGGCCGCCCGCCATCCAGGGCCTCGTGGACGTAAAACTGAAACAACAAATGGCATGGTGGCAGCGCCATCTGATGGATCTGGCCGACGTTCCAGGCGGAAACCACATGCCGCCGCGACAGCGGATCGCCTAACAGACCATCGATCAGCAGGTGGATCTGGTCGATCGTCCGGCCTTCCGGAGTCGGCCAGGCCCGCCATTGCTTGCCGTAGATCGGTCCCAGTTCGCCCTCGGCATCCTCCCATTCATCCCAGATGGATACGCCGTTTTCCTTGAGCGTGCGGGTGTTGGTTTCGCCGCGGAGGAACCACAGCAACTCGTGGATGATCGAGCGCAGGTGCAGCTTCTTTGTCGTCAAACAAGGGAACCCCTCGCGCAGGTCGTAGCGCGACTGCCGCCCGAACACCGAAACGGTCCCGGTGCCCGTCCGGTCGGAACGCTTCTCGCCGTGCTCCATCACGTCGCGCATCAAATCAAGGTAAGCCTTCACGCCGCCAATCAAGCCATGGCAAGCCTTCATCAAGCAAGGATTAAGGACTGCGATTTCGTGGCCCTGCGTCCTTGACGCATTTATTTTAGGTCGGCATGTTACCAGAACTTCAAACCGAAAATACTCATGGAAATCAACGGCACTGTTTACGATATCTTGCACAACAAGAGTGGTGAAATCCTGACCACCCGCCCGGAGGATTCGGTCTATGACGCCATCCGGCTGATGGGTGAGAAAAACATCGGCGCGCTCGTCGCCATGGAAAACGGCGAGGTTGTCGGCGTGCTGTCGGAACGCGACTACAGCCGCAAGGTTGTCCTCCAAGGGCGCACATCGCGCGACACCCGGGTCGGCGAGATCATCTCCTCTCCGGCGATCACCGTGCGTAGCCGGGACGGCATTGAGAAGTGCATGCAACTCATGACCGGCAACCGGATCCGCCACCTCCCCGTCGTCGATGACGGACGCCTGGTCGGCCTGATTTCCATGGGCGACCTCGTCAGTTGGGTGATGCAATCCCAGCGCCACACCATCGAGCAACTGCAAGGCTACATCTCGGGCGATTATCCTGGCTGAGGGAGCTTGTGAGCTGGGACTGTGGACCTCATAAATCCAAGGTTGGCGGATTTGCCGAGCTGATCCTTGGAATGCACGTCTATGGTGCCCCATCGGATGTTCGCCTGATCCACGGCCATTCCCTCAAAGCCCGAGGAAATTCCGGATCAACCTGAGGCCGGCTTCCTGGCTTTTCTCCGGGTGGAACTGGCAGGCGAACATCAGCCCCCGCTCGACGGCTCCGGCGAAGGATTGGGTGCCGTGGGTCGTGATCGCGAGGACGGAAGCAGGATCTATCGGTTCAGGGAAATACGAGTGGATGTAGTAGAAATACGGCTCCTCGCCGAGGCCCTGCCAGACCCGGGTCTCGCCGCGGATGGCGGTGGCGGAGTTCCAGCCCATGTGCGGGATTTTCAGACCGGGTTCGTCCTGAAAGCGGCGGACTGTGCCGGAGAGAATGCCGAGACCGGCCACGTCCGGGGATTCCTCGCTGGAGTTGAACAAAATCTGATAGCCGACACAGATGCCGAAGTATGGCTTGTCCGCGGCGATCCAGTCCTTGAGGAATGACGCGAGGCCGCGTTTCTCGAGGCGCTCCATGGTATCGCCGAACTCGCCTTGGCCCGGCAATAACAGGTGGCTCGTGTCGCCCGCTTGCTCCGGGCTGGCGATGATCGTGGGATCCTCCCCAAGCGAGCGCAGTGCGTTGGCGACACTGCGCAAATTGCCGCCGCCGTAATCGATGATGCCGACTTTCACAACGCGTCCTTGGTGCTGGGAATGCCTTTCACGCGCGGGTCGCGTTCGCACGCGTCGCGAAGGGCGCGGGCGAGTCCTTTGAAAATGGCCTCGGCGATGTGGTGGCCATCGCGGCCGTACAACAGCTCGACATGGATGTTGGCCCGGAGGTTTGACGCGACCGCGCGGCAGAACTCCTCGACGAGGGTGAACGGCATGTTAGGAGCTGATGGAGTTCCGGCGGGCGCGCGGAATTCCAAATGCGGACGATTGCTGAGATCGACGACGACGCGGGCCAGCGTTTCGTCCATCGGCAGGTAACAGCAGCCGTAGCGGCGGATGCCCTCCTTGGTGCCGAGTGCCTCGCGCAGGCAATCGCCGATGACAATGCCGGTGTCTTCGATGGTGTGGTGGAAATCCACATCGATGTCGCCGACGGTTTTCACGTTGAGATCAAACAGCCCGTGCTTCGAAAACAGCGTGAGCATGTGATCGAAAAACGGCACGCCGGTATCGATGGAGGAAACTCCCGAGCCGTCGATGTCGATGGTTAGATCGATGGAGGTCTCGGCGGTCTTGCGGCTGCGGCTGGCGGTGCGGGTGGAGGACATGGAAGAAAAAGAGAGACCGGAGCGGGATGCTGCGGCCACTTTTATTTGCGGCCCTTGGCTGCCGCTTCGAGCGGCGCCAGGTAGCTGGCCGGGACCGCAGCGGCTTTCGCGGCGGTCAGGGCGGCGGTGACGGCCGCGGCATTGGCACCGCTTTGGACCGCGGTGTAAACGTCGCGATAGGCTTTGCCTCCATCGACCCCGAGGACCGTTTTCACCGCGGCGAGGCGGACTAGCTCCAACTCTCCGAACTTGACGGTTTCATCCAGCGAGGCCTTGTGAAACGGGTGGGTGGTTACCCAAGTGATTTTGGCATCTTTCTCAGCCTTGAAGCGGGCTTCGAGCTGTGCGTTCTCTTCCTTGATCGCGGACTCGGTGACTTTGCGGTCCTCCAGGGTCATCTGTTGAAGACCCACATCGCGGGTCTTGATCCGGGCATCGTAGGTCAGCAACGCCTGCTTGGCTTCCGCGACCTGGTTTTGGACAACCTGGATCATCAATGGAGCCAAAGCCCCATAAGAAAGCGTGGTGCGGTAATCGCGGTCGAAATCAGCAAACGCCCGGAGTGCCGGCAAGAACTGGCGGGCCTCAACCATCCGGCGGATCTGCGCTTCCTTGACGCGGGCGTCCATGTCGTAGGCATTCGTCTTGTATTCCGCAGGTGAGACGATTTTGCCGTTGAATTTGATTCCGCCGGCGGATACCTGGGCGGACTCGGCCTTGAGGGTTTCCAGCATCGCCCTGGCCTCTTTGGTCTTGCTGCTGGCGCGGTTGTCCCGCAGGAATTTTTCGACGGTCGCGATCAGCGGCGCATAATCATCGGCTGAAAGAAAGTCCGCGGTAGGCACGGTTTTCGCAATCGCCTCGAAGGCTTTCAAATCCGGCTGCTCGGCAGTCTGCTTGACCACATCGGCTTTCGCGATTTTGCGTTCGTCCTTGATGCTCTTGGTGACCTGGACCTCGAGGACAAAGGTATCCGCCGTTTCGCTGATGACCGTAGCTTCAAGGGTCGTGCCGTCCTTCAGGGTGAACGTATCGGCATGGCTCGGCAGCGTGATCCATAACAGGCAGAGGGTGGCAAGGGCGGGATTCGATTTCATGATGGGTTGCGAGGTAAGCTTGCGAAGCAAAGGTTTACGATTTTTCGGGCGAGAGCAAGAGCGCTTCTTGTAACGCATCGGGGGTGGTGGCGAGACGGGATTCGCCATTGGCGAAAATCACCTTCACCGCTCCGGCCGGAACCTCGTCCTTGGATTTCGCATCACGCCGTTGGAACATTCGCAGCGACAGCCGCTCGGTCGCGAGCTTCAACTCGGGCGAAATCCCCTCTCCGGCAACGACGGTCACTTTGAACTCGCGGGCGAGCGTCGCTTGCAACAAGTCGGTGTGGAGGATGGGCCGCTCCGCCGCATAGCTCGGCAGCGGGGTCGCCAGTTGGCTGAAGGTCGCCACCAGCGGACGCTCGCGTTCAGCCAGACGGCTCTCCGCGAAGGAAATCAGGCCCGCAGTGGAATCGTCGAAAAGCATCATCAAATCCGTCAGCGGAAGGTCGATGATTCGCGCGTCGTCCGGGCATTCCTTGAGGTAGTCGGCATCCGTGAAGAGTTCCGCGGCAGTGGTCGCCAGGTCTTCCGACCAAACGAGCCATTTTTCATCCGAGGTAATGGTCGCGACATCAAGCGCCGCCTGCATCGCCAGGGCGTAGAGAAATGCCCGCCCCTCGCCGATCGATTTCGGAGCATCTTTCGAGAACATCCGCAACTTCGGCCCGTCGGAAAAGGCGGTTCGGGCCTTGTCCAGCAAGCCGACCGCCTTGTCCCGGAATTTCATTTCGCCAGTGACCCCGAATGCCGCCGCGTAGGCCGACACCATCCGGAACGTCACTCCGGCATGGGAACTCTCGTCGCGACCGACCAGCCCGAGCCGGGCGTTGCGGACATCGAGGAGTTGCTTGCGAATCGCATCAAAGCGCGGGGCGAAAGTATCGACCGATTTCCCCTGATCCGCCGCCAGCTGCGCCAGCGTCTTGCTTAGCCCGAGGCTGTTGCTGCGGAAAAACTCGCGCCGCGGATCCACCTCGGATGGCAGATTCCCCAAGTCCTTCATGCCCGTCACCTTGATCCACCACGCGGCGTCTTCCGGCGATAGTTCATTTTCGATTTCCTCAACACTCCACAGCCACGCCGCCGGATCCGTCTGGTCCGCCATCCCTATGGAAAACAGGCCTTCAGATGTGGTGAAAGCCTTTTCCGCGTAAGCAATCAGCCCCAGCGCCCTCTCCAACGCCAGCGGATCACCCGTCGCCCGGTAAGCATGGATCAAGGCCACCGCCGCCCGCGCCTGCGAACCACCATTGCGGTGGAATGACGGGAGCGCCCAGGAACTCCCCTGCCGCGAGGAAAACACCCCGCCTTCGAGCGGGTCGAACATCGCACTCGGCAGCAGGTCCTTCATCAACTCGCGGGTGACTTCAAGGGTGCGGGCCCGAACGTCCGTCGGCACCCCCGGCTGCATAGCCGCGGTCGCCAGCAGATCGATGGCACCCGCCGGGAACAAGCTGCCAGCCTCGTCGAAGCTGCGGGAATACGTGTCATAAAGCGACACGAGCTGGCGCAGACTGCGGATCACATCCTCAGCAGGCTGCTCGCTCATGACTTTGGAATTCTTGCGCAGGGCTATCCGCTTGCGGCGGTTCGCGTTGTCCATGGAGCTGTTATCCATCACATAACTCTTGCCGTTCCTCGCATCCTCCTCCCACGTCTGATAGACCATCATATGGGATTGGTTGAACAAATCCGCCACATTTGTCGTCGGCGATCTCGAAACCGGGATCCAGGCAACCGGATTCCCGTCATAGGTCATCCACACGAACAACGGCAATTGCAGCCCGCGTTTGATTTCCGAGCACAGATCTGCGGTTAGAAGCCCGATCTCACGCGAGGCGTCGCCATCGATGAGCACCGGAACATAACGGTCGTTGATGATGGCAACCAAAGCCGGATCGGCCGCCAGCGCCGCCAGCACTTTTTGGAATCCCGGCTGCTGTGGCAGCGCGATCACGGCGAATACCAGGCGCTTCGCATCCTTGGCCCGCGCCATCGTTTCCGGGGTCCATGGCTGCCAATGGATCGGCGAACCAGCCTGGCTCCGATAGACCGCGCCGGGCAGATTGCCAAGGCTGTTGGATGCCAGCTCCGGCGCGATGGCCAGAACCGGTGCCTTGGCCGCCGTGACGTCGGCATGGTTCTTCCGGCAACCACCGGTTCCAAACATCAGGCCACACAAGACTGCGGCAAGTGCCGCCGGACCAAAGGGAATGCGCGAGTTCATAAATAAATGGCGGGATAGACGGAAGGGACTCATCTCACCCTTGGCGGCGGCATCCTGAAGAAAAGACTTCCGATGTGGCAAGCCGAAGCTACCTTCGCCCAACAATTCCCTGCCTCGTGTGATCAGTATTGCCGTTTCCAGCCAAAAAGGAGGGGTGGGTAAAACCACCGTCTCAATCAATTTAGCCCACGCCTTCGCCCGGGCTGGCGTCAGGACCCTGCTGGTCGATGCCGATCCCCAAGGCTCGGTCGGACTTTCCTTGACCCGCCAATCGCGCCTGCTCGCCGGATTCTACGACTATCTGGCAGATCCCGGAATCCCGCTGGACCGGTTGATCGTCCCGACCCGGCTGGAAACATTCTCCCTCGTCGCCTGCGGCCAGGCCAGCGACTACGAAGCCGGCGGCGGTGGCATGGGCGCGCACCTCGCCCGCGTCCGTGGCTTTCTTCGCGCCGTCGATGCCCGGGGCTTCGACCTCTGCCTGATTGACACCGCCGCCGGTTTGTTCGGCGTGACTGGCGACGTGATCGCCTCCAGTGATGCGATCCTCATTCCCCAACAGGCCGAACCGCTGGGCATCCGCTCGGTGCCCAAACTCCTCGAAGGCCTCAACCGCCTGCGCGTGATGAATCCCCGCCTGACCGTCCTCGGAGTTTGTCTGACGATGGTCCAGCACGACCTCGCCGAGAGCACCGAAGCCGCTTCCGCCCTGCGCCAGTTGCTGCCTCCGGAAATGGTCTTCCAAACCCAGATTCCCCGCGACGGATTGTTCATCCGGGCCAGTGCCCGCGGCCTGCCCATCGGCGTGCTGGAGGACGGTGCCGGCGCGCAGGTGGTGTTCGATTCCCTGCGCGGGGAAATCGAGGCCAAGCTCGAACCTAACAGCGGTCACTACGCCGCCCGCGGCTGATGGACCCCATCTATCCATGGCTCGACCCCATCGAAGTCCGGCGACTCGCGGACCGGCTGATGAAACCGAACCATGAACCCTCCGTCACCGTCAGCGACGCCGGCTTCGACGAGGGTTTCGTCGGCTTCGCCAGCAGCCAAGCTCCCCCACCGGCCTCACCGCTGCCGCCCCCGCCTGCCCGCGAGGAACCTCCGTGGCAGGGACTTCCAGTCCCCGCCCGCCAGCAACTGCCGCCACCATCCGTCCGCGAAGTTCCTGCCCGGCAGATCGACTCGCCATACCAAAGCATGGCGGACACCCAGACCACCGCCCGTGGTTCATTCCTCGACCGGATCATCTACTTCCGCGACTGGCTCCACGACTGCTTCTCCGCCACCGACATCTTCATCCTCGACCGCGAAGGCGCGGTCATCTACGACGAAAGCAACCACGGCCGCCTGCACTTCCTCGCCCGCAGCCTGGCCCTCGCCTCGCGTCGACCGGGCGCTTCTGCTGGCAACGTCCATGTGAAAATCGGTGCCAGCTCGACCCTCGAAGTCATTCCCGTGGAAACCGCCTACGGCTGCCTTGTCCTCGGCGCGGTCGTTCCGGAACCGCTCGATCCGCCGTCCGTGACCGCCGTGATGGAGGCGCTGTCCCTGGTCGCCGCCCCGCCGCTGGAGAGTTGATGGAATGGGAAAGCACAATACCCTAACAGATTCTCATGATCTCATGCGAGGACCAACCTTAACCACAGTTCTGAACAAAGCGGTGAACCGCGAGTCGGAAATTGAACGATATCCCCAAGGCGTCGCACCGAATGTTGTCACACGTGTGGACACCACAGCCTTTGAACGCGATCCCCCGGTTGATTCGACATCCGCTTCCGGCTGGCGAAAAGCTCTCCCCGATCCTCGCAAGATCATTCTCCGGTGGCCACCACATCGTCTGCCGATTCTGTCACCAGGTCCCCGGCCCCGTCCTCATCTGCCGCCGGTGCCCTCCACTTCTCCACTTCGATCTCCGGTGCACCCCGGATTGGCCCAAGGTTTCGATTTTATGGATTCAGGGTCAGTAGTATCAGATCGAAACAAGGTGTTTTTGTGATTTTTTCTGAAGGTTGGATTTGGGCGTGAGCATGCTTGTTAGCCGGGACCCCTTCGACGATCGGCCCGAGATCGGGTGCGCTGCCATTGAATGGCGCACCCGATTCCACGCCCTTGTCGATTGGATCGCTGCCGGGGACCAGCCGGGCAAGGCCGTCCGGCAGGCTGCCATCCGCCTTGCGCGGTGCTTCCGCCGCGGCTTCGGTCAGATCGACGTAGTCGTTTTCGTTGGCCGGGACCGGCAGGCTCCAACTGTTGTTCGGGTTGCCGGTCCCGGAGTTGAGGCTGACGTTGGTGATTGAACCGGCCCGCGGAAAGCTGACCGGTTTTTCAGGATCATCGGCTGGCCGCCGCCTTCCATGAAATAGTTGCAGGCGCTGGAGCCGTTCGAGAACGAGAGGCTGTTGGAGACGATCAATCCATCCGTGCGACTGTTATGGGTGATGCCCTGGGTGCTGCTCTTGTATTCACATTCAATGCTTGTGCTCGATTTTCGGGACTGCCCCCATCGACGGGATGATGCGGAACGAGATCGATTCATGTGACACCGCGAGGCCTGACCCCATTGACGCCGCCATGGAGCGGATCCCTTCGCCTACTTCGAGTGGGTTTTCGAACGGCTCATGCACAACCTTGGGCCCGAAGAACTCAAGGCCCTGCTGCCGGCCAACTGGATCAAAACCCGCCCGGCGGCGTGTCAGACCATCGAAAGCCGGGTTGCATAGATGCCATAGCCGCCAGAGCTCTGGCAAAAATGCGAGAGGTGCTCTGTTGACCGCTTACACACCATCCGACTTCCTGGTCTTTGAAACATCCCTTCCTGATCCGATGGGAGTTGCCGTAAGGCTGAGGGATCCAGTCGTCCGTCCATCACGCACCGCCAGCCACAGCACGGCCGCCCCCCAGATAACCACCAGGAACAAAAGCCTTCTTTGGTGCTGCGTTTGGGGGGATTATTGAAATTGCCTCATCGTTTGCTTGATCAATTTGCCCTATCACTTAACCTCTAAAAGCGAATCTGCTATTTTAAATCGACATCTGAGAAAGAAGATAAATGACCGGATTCTTGATATTTCATCATCAACTCGGAGGGAAATAGCTAAAGAAATAGATGCTATTTTTCGCTAGCTGACTCGATAAATTTCACTACCGAATTATCAATTAGAAATACAGTTCCACTGATCCCTTCGATTGCTGTTCGCCCATCTTTTTGTTGATATAAATTCATTGCCGAGACCCCACCTTTTGAGTAATGAATAACGGCGCTAAATTTAGATGTATTATCGAAACTCATATCCGTTGAACTACTTCTGTTTTTGTAACTGAAAATTTTATGAAACTCGGCTGATTTCACAGGACCTAGATACCAAATTCCTTCTGATTTGACCTTCAATTTGTTGGTTCTTCACGGGTTTTAGTGGGTCGTTTTTTGGTCGCATGACCAGGCGGTGGCCGATAGGGATCGGGCGTGGCACAAAGTTTGGCAGCGCATTACGGAATGTTGTTGGGACTCGACGAGTCCTGGGAGGTGGCGGATG